>NZ_JBGQOQ010000013.1:0-109302 GCF_052119765.1 Pseudorhodobacter sp. W20_MBD10_FR17
GACAATCGAATCATGCAACGCAAAACCCGTCAAGCGCTCCGCGAAAACCAAACCTGAAGATGTGTGCATCCCCTAGCCCCGACGCAGGGGGCCTTACATCCGCGCCTCACACGTTAACATAAGATCAACTTATTAACGAAAACATATCAAAAAGTTGCAAAACTTTCCGAGATCGGTTCACACACAAAACCCTCAACAACCAAGAATTGCCCTGCGGCCCGCATCTGACATAGTATGATGCCTATGAAACCGCCCACAGCCCCTTCTGATGAAGCCTTGGACGCGAATATGCGTTTGGTGCACTCTTTGGCGGTGAAAAGTAGGTATTTAAGCCAAGATGAAGCCCGCCGAAGATCTCTCTTTGGCGGGCTTTGGGGTGGCGGTTTAGTTCGAAGGGACTGTGTCGAGCTCGAATTGCAACATCATCGGCGCGGGGCCAGAGGTATCTTCGTCCACAAAAGCGGCAGCGGCGCGGGTGGTTTGGCCAAAGCCTGCCTCAAACAAGGCAGCGTTCAGGCCTTGGCGCGCCGGTTGGCTGGTGTCGCGGGTCGTTTCCACCGCATCTTGCGCAAGAAAGCCAAGGTTTTCGACGGCGGTTTGCGGCTGTGCGGGGGTCATCACCATTACGATCCGGTCACGGCCATAGGCCGCGTCGGTGATCCGCAGCAGGCCCTGTTTCAAGCGGTCGCCCGGCTGCATCCGGCCTGCAAACATGTGGGTGATCGAATAATCCGAGCCAACATAGAGCACGTTCAGATCAACCGGAAAATCATTGTCATTCACCGCCTCGACATGCACCTCATCATCGGGGATCAGGCGGGGCACGCCAGCCGTCGGCAGCGGATGCAAGGTTTTGTCTTGCTTGGTGCGGGTCATCAGGCCAACCTCGACCTTTAGATCGCCCTTATCAACCGCAGCGCCCAGCTTCATCAGGTTGATCGCTTTGGCCATTTGTACCAGCGTATCCGCCAGAACTGTACCCAAGGTTGCCGCATCTTTATCGGCGGTAGAAACCGAAGGCGTGGTGGCAAGGTTGCCCGAAAGCCCTGTCGCGGGCAGCACCCACAGCGCATCGGGGCGCGGGCTGTCGGGCAGCACGGCAAGGCGTAAATCGGCCTCATCCCCCGCAGGAACAAAGATCAGGCGCGGGCCGCTCTCGGCTTTCAGCTGTTCCATAGCTGCCGCAAGGGTCGTCGCGGGGGCGCTACCGGCCTCGGGCAAGGCAACCGTCAGGGTGAAATCGATGTCCGACGAAATTTTGCGCAACGTCAGGCCTTTGGGCAAGGTTTCGGGCAGCGTTTTACCAGCGTATTCAACCGGCGTAGCGGTTGCGGTAAAGGTATCAACCGAGGTGACCTTAACATAGCCAAGCGCCGCCTCGATCTTATCGGCCGCAGAGACCAACACGGCCAAAACCGCCCCATCGCGCAGGCCGTGTAGCGTGCCGGCTGCCAGCGTCAGGCCTGCATCCGTTTGGGTGGCGGGCCATTGGGCCACGCGCGGGCCTGCCTCGCCGGAAAACACGATATGATCAAGGTCGCCCTCAAACATCGGGGTCGATTGCGCAAGGTTTTCGACCGAATATTTGCGCAGCACCTCTTGCCCGATCTGGGCATAGCTGGCCTGCGGAAACTCGGCCAGCGTTTCCATCAGCGCATAGGTAAACACACCTTGTGCCACGCGGTCAGGCTTGCCTTTGGGCAAGCGTTTTTCGGGGGTCACCTCATCGGTTTGCGCAGCGAAAAAGGCAACCAGAGAGCCGCCTTTGCCATGGCTGACAATGGGCGCCGTGGCAGGATCACGCGGATTTGCAGGCGGCATGGCGCGGGTTTGCCCCCCGTCTGCGGCGTCTATGGCCGCATCCATGGCGGCAGAGGGCACGCCCAGCGCCTCTGGGGCCAGTTGTCGCGTGCGGACCTCTTCATCGCCCGAGGGCGCAGAGCGGGTGGCGGTGCCGGAATGGCAGGCATCAAACACCACCCAAACATCGGCCCCCTTAGCCCGCAAACCATCCAGCATCAGGCCGATTTCATCATCGACCAAGCCGTTTTCAACCGCGCCAGTGGTATCGGACCACGGGCCAATATCGACAGGCAAGAACATCTCATCCAGCCCGTCCAGTTCTTCCTCGGGGTTCTTGGCGGGGGCTTGGGTGCCGTGGCCGGAAAAATGCAGATAAACGAAATCACCGGGCTGCACCTTTGCCGTCAGGCCGGCAAAAGCGGAGCGAATCGCGCCAAGCGTCGGGCGGATGGCCCCTTCGACCCCATCCGACAAAACAGCCACGTTCTGCGCCTCAAACGGCACGGGGGCAGCGGTTTTCAGATAGGTCGCAACCAGTTTGACATCATTCGACGGGCCTTTCAGCCAGTATTGCGGCGCGAGGCTGGCATATTCATTCGCCCCGATCAGCAGTGCATAGTTTTCACGCGCAAAGGCTGGCAATGCCGCAAGCCCCATCAGTGCCGTTGCTGCGACACCACCTAAAATATGTGCTTTCAAAATCATACCCTCCTCAATTCGTCATCAAGGCATAGCTGGTTGCAGCCCCGCCTTTGTTTTCGACCAACAGCACATAGCCGCCACTTTCGGCCGGTCTCCACCCGCAATAGGCAATGTGCGACACGTCACTATCGGCACAGACCAACCGGCCTTGTGCGTCTTTGACGGTCAGGTTCAGGTCCACGGCAGATTTTGCCTCGACATAGACCTCGGCATATTCGCCGCCTTTGAAATCAATGCGGGGGTAGGTATCGGTGCGGCCACTGGCCAGCTTTCCGATGTTATAGACCGGCCCTGTAACCACGCCTTTGGTCGCATCAACGCGCGCGTCCTCGATCAAACCCAGCACCGCATCATCGCCCGCTGCCAGCGTTTCGGCCAGTGCCAGCATATCGGCCCAACTGACAGGCGCATCGTTGCCCATTTCGCCATCGGGCGCGGTGCGGTCGGTTTCAACAGGGTTGGTTTGTTTGCGCAGTTTAGCGGCGGCAAGCACCAAAATCGGGTCATTGGCAGCCGCACCCGCGGCAAACAGACGGGCCGACAGCTCTATGGCTTTAATCGGGCTTAATGGCTCTGCCATGAGGGGCGTCGCCAACAGGGTAACTGTTGCAATTGTGCTAAAAATAGTGCGTTTCATTGAATAATTCCTTTCCAAAGGACCGTCTCTTGGGTCAAGAATAGAAAGCCTACCCCCTTCCGTAAACTGTTGTTTTAAAGGTGACGGCCTTTGTCATGTGTACACAAAGCGCGGTGCTGCTAGCCTGTTGGAAAGGATATAAGAAAAGGCGAAACCCATGATTGGAAATAAAGTCTGTTTTAAGCGGCGCCCAAATTTCATGCGCCAAATTGCCCATATTGTTGGCGCTTTGCTGGTGCTGACATGTATTGCTGCGATCAGCCCGAATAAGGCCGCAGCATCACAAATTTCCGCCGCATTTGACAGCGTTGTCGTGCTGCGCAGCGCCGATACCAAAGACCGGTTTTTAGGCTCGGGCTTTGTGTGGCAAACGGGTGCCTTGGTGGTCACCAACGCCCATGTGGTTGGCACGGCTGACCGCGTTCGCATTATTGATGCCGCGGGGGCCGAACATGCAGGCGAGGTAATTGGCCGTGATCCGCTGCGCGATGTCGCCGTGATTTCGGTGACAGATTTGGCGGCCCCCGCCTTACCGCTTGGCCCCATGCCAGCAGCGGGCGATGATGTTTGGGCACTGGGCGCGCCGCTGGAACTTGGCCTGACCCTGACGCGCGGAATCATTTCGGCACAGGCCCGGCAGGTTGATGCCGCTGTGCCGATCCGTTTTGTGCAGCATGACGCGGCGGTCAACCCCGGCTCATCAGGCGGGCCGTTGCTGGACGCACAAGGGCGATTGATCGGGATGAACAGCCGTATCGCCGATGGCTCGCGCTTTTATGTCGGTATTTCCTATGCGATTGCGGCGCAAGATTTGACACGGATTGTCGATGGCTTGGTCGATGAAACCCTGATTCCGTTTCCCAAATTGGGCTTGCAATTGCGTCCCGTCAGCCGTGAAATTGCAGCCGCCTTGGGCATTGCCGCCTCGGGGCTGTTGGTTGACCGCGTGCAACCGGGCGAACTGGCAGAACGCGCGGGGCTGCTGGCGGGCGATATTTTGCTTGCCGCGGCGGGGGCCGACCTGACGCAAATGGGCGATCTTGCCTTTGCGATTGAAGCCGCGCTGCCAAGCCAAAGCATGGCACTGACTGTTCAGCGCCAAGGCAAAGACATCACGCTGACCCTGTCTTTCCAGCCCGTTGCCGCCAGTGCTCTGGCCATGCGCGGGATTGATGGCGCAGGTGCCCTGAACCGCATTTCCTCCTACCGGTTCGAAGGCCTTGGGCTGCAATTCGATGATAGCGCGCAGGTTACGACCGTCACCGAAAACAGCCCTGCCCTGTTTGCAGGTATCATTCGCGGTGATACGGTTTTGGCCGTCAACGGGCATGCGTTAACCGCAGCCGACTTGCGCAAACTGGACATCACGGCGCCCACACTTATCTTGTTGCAACGCGCGGGCGGTGCCACGCTGCATGTTATTTTAGACCCGTGGGATACCGGCGAAGGTATTCGTCCCGTCGGTGGCGCAAATATTCTCGACCCTGCTATCGTTGTTTTTTAACCCATTCAGGATGAGCCCGATTATGGACCCGAAATCCAAAATTTTGATTGTCGAAGACGATGACCAGACCGCCGCAGACGTGGCCGCAATTGTGCGCGAGCTGGGCTGCGAGGCGGCTATCCGCGGGACGCTGGCCGATGGAATTGCCGAGGCTGCAGGCGACTATGCCGTGATCGTATTTGACCGGATGCTGCCCGGCGGCGACAGTATTGATGCGATTGCCACGCTGCGGGCCCAAGGCTCTACCGCGCTGATTTTAATGCTGTCGGCACTGGGACGGGCGGCAAATCGGGTTGAGGGACTGGAAAAAGGTGCCGATGACTATCTGGCCAAACCGTTTGAGCCAGACGAGCTGCGCGCGCGCCTGCGGGCCTTGTTACGCCGCGCCACGATGCAGGTTTTGGACAATGACCTGATGGCCTTTGGCGATCTGGAAATCCGGCTGAAGGCGCGGACGGTGCATATTGCGCGGGTGCATGTGTCGGTCAGCCCGCGCGAGTTTGACCTCATCACCTTTATGGCCCGCAACGCAGGCCAAGTGGTGACGCGGATGCAGTTGCTGGAACAGGTTTGGAACCTGCATTTCGACCCCGGCACCAATGTCGTTGACGTGCATGTCGGCCGCTTGCGCCGCAAGCTGGAAGATGTGGCCGGCCGCCCTGTCATCCAAACCGCGCGCGGAGAAGGTTATGTGTTTGCACCGCTGCCTGCCGCCGGGGCGAACGTCTGATGCGCCCCCAAGCGCGGGCCACCTTTCGGCTGGCGGCTGTCGTTGCGCTGACTGTCACAACCCTATCTTTGGCCGGGATGGGCCTGCAATACCGGTTGGTTGAAAACCGGCTGCAAGTGGCGCAAACTACCCTGCTCGCTGCCGATCTGGACGGGTTTGGCGCGCTCTATGACCAGCGCCGAATTATCGCCTTGCGCCAAGCCATCGACTACCGCGCCGCCGCCGCCACGGGCGATGAAATGCTGCTGCTCCAAGACCGCAGCGGCACTGTTTTGGCTGGCACCCGCAGCGATTGGCCCGCCAACCTGCCTGTGCTGGGCGAAGGGTTCACCGCCAATTCCGCCCAAGTATTCACCGATAATGGCCAGCGTTGGTTGGGCGTCGGGCGCATTTTGCCGGGGGGCTTTCCACTGTTAGCTGCGCGGTCGCTGGCCCCGATGGAACACACACTGGCCGCCCTGCGCCGCGCTATTCTGGGGCTGGTTTTGGTCATGTTAGCGGCGGGCGGTGTGGTGGGCTGGCTTGCTGCACGCGGCATCATGGGCCGCATCACCCGCATCAACGCGCTGGCCGATAAAGTGGCCGCAGGGGCGCTGGATGCCCGCCTGCCCGGCCTCCGCGCCGCCGATGAATTTGGCCTGCTGGAAACCCATGTCCACGCCATGCTTGACCGGATAGAGGCGCTGAACCGTGCCACGCACCGCCTGTCCGATACCATCGCCCATGAATTACGCACCCCCCTGAACCGCATGGCGCAAAAGCTGTCACGCCTGCACGGCCAAGAGGATTTGGTCGATGATCTGCGCGATGAGATGCGCAAGGCGACCAAAGTGTTCGACGCGCTTTTGGATATTTCGCGGGCCGAGGCAGACCAAGGTTCGGGCGGCGGTTTGGTGCCGGTTGACCTGTCAATTCTATGCACAGAACTGGCCGACCTGTATGACGCCTTGGCCGAAGACAAAGGCCTAACCCTGACCCAAAGCATCACGCCCGCGCAAATGATTTTGGGCGACCGCACCTTGATTGGGCAGATGCTGGCGAACCTTTTGGATAACGCAGTCAAGTATTGTGCGCACGGCGACACGATAGACCTTACCCTCGCAGCCACCAAATCTGGCCCTGTCTTGACACTCCGCGATACCGGCCCCGGCCTGCCGGATGAAATAAAGTCCGAAGTATTTGAACGCTTTACCCGCGCCGAGCGTGACAAAGCGCTGCCGGGCCACGGGCTTGGGCTTGCGCTGGTGCGGGCCATCGCCACACGCCACGGGGCCCGCCTTTCGACACCGCCTATTGAAAAAGGGTTTGTCCTGCAAATCGACTGGCCTAAGCTGGGACTGTAACGCAACCCCAAAGGTCACCCGATTCTAAAACCGCTGTATATCGCCCTAGCCGCCCTACTTGCAGGCTGCGCTGCGTTCAACACGCCGCTGAATACCGTATTGCCAGCAGGTAAAAACCTGCCGCTGGTCGAGGTGACGGATGAAACCATCGGCGATGGGGAAATCTATGTCGGGCTTGCCTTTTCGGGCGGTGGAATGCGGGCCTCGGCCTTTGCATACGGCATGACCGAGGCGCTGCGCGAAACCGGTGTCACGGCCGCCACGCCCAACGGGTTATTGGATCATGTCCGACTGGTGTCGGGTGTTTCGGGGGGCTCGGTCACGGCGGCGCAACTGGGCCTTTGGGGGCCGAACGGGCTGCAAGGTTACCGCGAGAAATATCTGCTGACCAATGCCGAAAAATACATGGCCAACTCTTTGTTGAACCCGCTCACCGTGATCCGCGGACTGTCGGGCGGGGCGAACGGGCGCACGACCTTTGCACGCTATATCGATGAGGTACTGTTCAAAGGGGCGACCTTTGGCGATCTGCGCAAGAACTCGCGCATCAAGACTTGGATCAACGCAACGGACATCGCCAACTCGACCCCCTTTGTCTTTACGCCCGAAACCTTTGATGCGCTGTGTTCTGATCTGTCGCGCTTTCCGATTGCCGAGGCTGTGGCCGCATCTGCCGCCTTTCCGCTGGTGTTTTCGCCCGT
This sequence comes from Pseudorhodobacter sp. W20_MBD10_FR17, assembly GCF_052119765.1. Lineage (NCBI taxonomy): Bacteria > Pseudomonadati > Pseudomonadota > Alphaproteobacteria > Rhodobacterales > Paracoccaceae > Pseudorhodobacter > Pseudorhodobacter sp. W20_MBD10_FR17. The sequence goes on from NZ_JBGQOQ010000013.1 coordinate 7,421, forward strand.
GGTGCTGGAGGTGCATCAAAACAAATGCAATTACAAAGAGCCTGACTGGCTGACCGCCGCACGTTTCAACCCCGAAGCAACAGCAGTGATGCGCGCCCATGCCCGCGCACTCGAAAGCTATGCCGACCCGGAAAAGGTTAAATTTGTCAAACTGTTGGATGGTGGCGTCACCGATAACTTTGGCACCACCGCGCTGACCGTCGAACGCGCCCGCGCCGCCGTGCCCTATGCCCCGATGACCGCCGAAGAGGCCGTGCGCCTGAAGCGGCTGCTGGTTTTGGTGGCCGATGCCGGCGTACAGGCCGATTACAGCTGGACCCAATCGGTAAATGGCCCAAGCGGGCTTGGCCTTGGGGCCGCCATCGCCAGCGCCTCCATCTCCTCGGCCACGCGCTCGGGCTATGACGCGATGCGCGGTGAGATACGGCGCTGGCAAGAGGATCTGATCGAATGGCGTTGCGGCCTGCCCGCATCCGAGGTGCGGCGTTTGCGTGGAAAATCAGGGTCTTGGGATTGCGCTGATGTAAAGCTGTTTGTCGGCATGGCGAATTTTGACGGTGTCGATGCGCCCATGCGCAAGGCGTTGAACAAGGTGCCGACACGCCTGCGCCTGACACCCCAAGAGGTGGATTTGGTGATCGAGGCTGGCCGTGTCGCCACCAAAAGCGCGCCGGAATTTAACGGCTTTGTCCAATCCTTGGATGGCAACGATGTAGATGCCCGCATCAAGGCGGGTATCGCAGGCGGCGGGCGGCGCGTCATGCCGGTTAGCCAATAACCGTTTGATGACAAGTGCCGTCATCCTGCATGAACAGCCTTGCGGCGTTTAAATCCTTTGCTATCCTTCCCCTATGCGCCATTTTATTCAGCCTTTGCTTTTGACCCTTGGCCTGCTGGCCAACAGCCCTGCCCGCGCGGAAATCCGCGCCTTATTGGTGGGGGTCAGTGATTACGAATTTCTGGACGCCGACCTGAAAGGCCCGGAATTTGACGTGGCCCTCATGGCGCAAACCTTGGCCGCGCGCGGAGTTTCGCCAGATCATATTACCAGCCTTAGCAGTGCCAAGGATGCCACGGGCTTACCACGCAAAGCCGAGATTTTGGCCGCTATGGATCGATTGGCCGCAACTGCGGGGCCAGAGGATACGGTGGTCTTTTACTTCTCGGGCCACGGATCACAAGCGCCCGATACCAGCGGCGACGAACAGGGCGGCGCGGATGAGATCTTGCTGCCGATGGATGCCAAAGGCTGGAAAGGGGCCATAGCGCAGGTCGAAAACGCCTTGCTGGATGATGAGCTGGCAGCATGGGCGAAACGCATCACCGCCACGGGGGCCAAGCTAGTTGGAATCATCGATGCCTGCCATTCCGGCACCAGTTTCAGGGCGGTTTCCGGCATCGGCATCGCGCGCGTTTTGCCCCCCGAGCTGCTTGGCATACCGGATGACATGCCCAGCCAGCCCCTAACCCAAAGCGACGATATGTCAGGCGATTTTGCCTTTCTCTATTCTTCGCAGCCCGATCAACGCTCTTTCGAATACCCGCTTGGCACAGGCGCCGATCAACGCTGGCACGGCGCCTTTACCCTTGCACTGACGCAAACCTTAGGCGATGCCCCACAAGCCAGTTGGCGGCAGGTTTTGGTGGCCACGCGTGACCGGATGACCCAAGGCTCCGCCCGCCAAGAGCCGGACGGCGAAGGCCCAATGCTGGACGCGCCCGTGTTCGGTACAGGCCCCACAACGCTGCGCTTTGCCGTTCAAGGCGACCAATTGCAGGCCGGCTTGCTGCAAGGCCTGACCGAGGGCAGCACAGTCACTCTATACGCGCAGCCCGGCGCAGGTGATGCCTTGGCCGAGGCGCGATTGACCAGCCTTACCGCACAAACTGCTGCGCTTGATTTTGGCACCACCCTGCCTCCGAACGGGGCGGCTTGGGCCGAACTTACTCTGCCAGCCCCCCCTGCCCCGTTGCGGCTTGCTCCAGCGGTTCGCGCCGAAGCTGGCGATTACACCGCACAGGAAACGGCGATTGCGATGCTTGTCACTGAGGGCACTGTGACCATCGACGCCCAATCCCCCGATCTTGTCCCTATTTTGACAGGGGGCACCCTTGCGCTGGCCAATCCTGATGGCGTGCTTGACCCGCTGGGCCACAATTCCACCCCCCGCGCAGCCCCGCGCGCAGGTGAGGACGCCACAGCCGCCCCCCTGCGACTGCTGGAAAACGCAGCCCATGCAACGCGGATGCGGGCGGTTTTGGCGGGGCTAAGTGCAGGGCGCGGGCTGTCGCTGGGCGGTCAGGCCATCACGATGACGATGGAACGCAAACCAGGTGCCCTTGCGGGTAACGCCAGTTCAGGAAATGAATGCGCCCGCAGTGGCAGCGCCGCGCCCTTTTCCCCGCAAAGCGGCGTGTCAGCCTGTGATGAGCTCTGGTTGACGCTGGCCAACACCTCGGGCCGGGTGCAGGATGTGACCGTGCTGTACCTTGCAGCCGATTTCACGCTGACCCCGCTGTGGCCAGTGCACGGCCTGTCAAACCGCCTTGCCTTGGGCGAGGCGGCCCGCGTGGGCCTGCGCATCACCAACGACGACCCCACCGCCTTTGCCACTGAGGAGCTCTTGGTCATTGCCCTGTCGCCCGAGGTGGATGAGCCCCGCGCCGATCTATCCTCTCTCGCGACACCCGATACCCTGCGCGACACCGGTGGCGCGGGCAGCGCCCTTGCCAGTATCGCGCAGTTGATGGCCCCGACCGATACCACCCAAACCCGCGGCTTTTCCCTCAAACGCCCCAGCCTTACCTTGCTACGGCAACCCATTTTTCTGAAGCCCCACCTGCGCTGAACCCTATCCTGTCTTGAAACACAAACAGGCATCAGCCAGACTGTCCCCCATTCAAAAGGAGCGTTTTATGACCCACACCCTTACCCTTACCACCGCGCTTTGCACCGCTTTACTTGGCAGCATAGCAAGCGCCCAAACTGCGCCAGATTTTGCAGGCCAAGCCGCCGACCCTTCGCTCACGTCACCCTTTGCCTTTGCGCAAAGCGGGTTAAAGGCCCAGCGCACCAAAGCAGCCGCCAGCAGCGACAGCGGCGCCCGTGTCATCGGCGGCGAGGTGGCCGATCAAGGCGAATACCCGTGGCAAGTTGGCCTGATGATTAACAGCGCCCCCCCCGGCCCCGATGGCCAGTTCTGTGGCGGCTCCATGTTGCTGGACCAATGGGTGCTAACGGCGGCGCATTGTGTGCATATGTCTGATGACAAGGGCGTTTTCCGCGATATCAACGCAAAAGCCGTATCGGTTTTGGTCGGCACCAACAACCTTGGGGATGGCTCGGGCGATATGGTCCCGATTGAGGCGATCTATCGCCACCCCGATTATGTCGGAACAGAGTTTGACAACGATATCGCGCTGATCAAGCTCGCCCGCAAACCGACTGTGGCCTATAAAACCATCAACGTTCCTGATGCCGAATTCGGCGACTACCTTGACCAACCCGGCGTACAAACCATCGTCAGCGGCTGGGGCCTTACCGAAGGCGGCGCACACCCCGAGGCCCTGCGCGAGGTGCAGATCCAGATGATGGACCGCAATCTGTGCAACCAAGCCATGCTGGAATCGCGAGCAGAAGAGGCCGCCAAAGGTTTTGGCTATGCCGTCAAAGTTTTTGGCCTGTCGGATGAGGCAGCCTATTCGGCATGGGATGCAATGATCGCGGGTGTCAAACCACCGATGTCCGAAAACATGCTGTGTTCCGGCACATTTGAAGGTGGCAAAACCGCCTGTTCCGGCGATAGCGGCGGGCCTTTGGTTGTGGCCTTGAACGATGGCAGCTTTATTCAGGCAGGGATTGTCAGCTGGGGTCTTTCGGGCGTTGGCGGCAATGGCTGCAATGAAAGCGCGCCATTTTCGGCCTATACCCGCATTTCCAACTATTTGCCGTGGCTGAATGCAACGATCAGTGCGAACCCGTAAAACGGATTTGGCTTAAATAACCGCTTGGAACGTCACGATGGCGCACCAAGCGGCCTCCGATCTGTAAAGCCTGTAATCTCTATTGCGGCTTTAACTTCTCGTGCGTCCGATAACAGACCGTCAGAGGCTAAACGTAGCGAAGCAACAAGCCATACGGATCATGATATTTAGGCCTGCGGACTGGAACTAAGGGCGCAGAATGGGCGGTCACCCAGCTGAACCATTTTGACTGCTTTCGCGGCAGTTGAACACCGCAAAAACTGTAAAGCGACACTGCGCTAAACGGTTATAACTAAAAGTAAATTGGTGCACCCGGAGCGATTCGAACGCCCGACCCTCAGATTCGTAGTCTGATGCTCTATCCAGCTGAGCTACGGGTGCACTGTGTGGGCGATGTACCGTCCTGCGCGGGGCATTGCAATAGCAGAAAAGCACAAGTTCGACAGTTTTATGATTAACTCTCCAACAGACCTGCTTTTTTCGGCAAATGAACCATAAACTCGGTGCCCGTTTCATCACTGCGCAACAATTCCAACCGCCCGCCATGTCCACGCACCAGCTCAAACGCAATTGCAAGCCCAAGACCAGAGCCCCCTTTGCGTGCGCCCCCCTGAAACGCCGTGAATAAGTGATCTCGCGCCCGTGGCGGCATACCAGGCCCGGTATCGCCAACCTTGATCCACCATTCATTTTCCGTCTCGCCACCAGACACCTCAATCGTGCCGTCCTTGCCTGTTGCTTCCAGCGCCTGCATGGCATTGCGCATCAAGTTCGCAAGAATACGGTACAATTGCTCAGAATCAGCACGCAAATTCATGCCGGTAGGCACATCGACCAAACAGGCTACCCCGGCGCGCTCTCCCAAAGCTTCGGCTTCGATCACTTCGTCTATCAAAGGCCCCAGCGCAAACCGTGACAGGCGCGGCGAGGGCTCTTCGGCCTTGCCGAAGGCCAGCGTCGATTCGCACAACGATACCGCCCGCGTGATCGAGCCGACAAGTTTCGGCGCAATCCGTGCAACCGCAGGGTCCGCGCTGCGCTCAATCCGGTCCGCAAAAAGCTGCGCGGTTGTTAAAATATTACGGAGATCATGGCTAATCTTGGCCACGGCCGCCCCCAGCTGCGCCAACCGCTCTTTCTGCCGCAACGCGCCCGAAACCTGCGTTTGCAAACTCAGCAAAGCTTCTTCCGCCTCTCGCAACTCCACCACACCCGAGGTCGGAGCAATCACCCGCCGCGCATCTTCGGGCGCCTCAGCATAAAACGCCATATGTTGCACCACACGGCGAATCGGCTGCACCAACAGGCGTCGCGCGGCAAAGAACAACAGCGCAGCCGTCACTGCCGAAATCAACGCCGACAACGCAAGAATATTCAACCCATAGGCAATCATCGCCTGCCGCAGCGGCGCGGTTGGCATCGTTACCTCAATCAAAGAGCCCGCATCCTGCACAGGATTGCCCAGCACGCGGATCGCATGATCCTGACTATCAATCAAAACCACCAAAGCATCGCGCAGCAAATAAAGCGGCGTCGCCATGCGCAAATCATAGGTTGCCGAAATCTCATCGGACACCGGCGAAGACAGGATAAGCTGCCTGATCTGATCGCGCCACAACACCACATTCAAAACGCCCGCGTTCGACAAAAGCTCTGCCTCTAGCTCGGGGCTGATCATCCCATCCGTAGCCAACAAGGCCAATGACGCAATCTGCGCTTTCTCCAAGCGCAGCAGCAAGTAATCTTCCCGAAACCGCGCAATCGACGGTACAAAAATCAAAACCTCGGCCAACATCACAAAGGCCACGGTCAATAGCAAGAACCGCCCGGACAGCGTGTTCAAAAAGCCTGACCGTTTCATCCCCAAAGCCGCCTCCCCTATCATCTGTTCAAAAATATCCTCGGGAGGGGTCTGGGGAGGGCAGACAGCCCTCCCCAGCGCTCGCCAAGAACTCTGTACTTAAGGAAGATAGCGCTGTACCAGCCCCACAACCCGCTTAACCATTGGGTTATCAAACAATGTCGGAGAAAAATAGGCACCCGCTGCACGTTTTGAAATCTCTCCCAAAGTTGGATAGGGCAAAACTGTACCAGCAACGTCCCCCATCTTCTGCTTGGTCGCAATCGCCATGGCCCAGATCCCAATCAACTCACCCGCCTGCGCACCGGCTATGGTCGCACCAATTGGTCGTCCTTTAACCACCATAACCTTAATAAATCCTTCTGTCTTGTGCTCGGCTTGCGCGCGGTCATTCTCCGCATAATCGAATCGAACCACCGTCAATCCATCGCCATGGGCTTTGCGCGCCTCGGCCTCGGTCGGGCCCACTTGCGCCAGCTCTGGGTCGGTATAGGTGGCCCATGGAATATGCGCCGTGCGCGATTTTGACGGCAGGCCGAACAACATCTGCCGTATCACAACACCCGCATGATAGCCCGCAACATGGGTAAATTGCAGCCCGCCTGCCGCATCACCCACCGCATAGATCTTGGGGTTCGACGACCGCAAATCAGGCCCCACCGTCACACCTTTACTGGTAAACTCAACCCCCGCCGCGTCCAAGCCCAGCCCGTCCAACGACACTTGCCGCCCAACGGCCATCAGCAAATGCGAGCCCTTCACCAGCCGACCATCCTTTAGCTCCACCTCAACCGCGCCCTCGGTACCGCCAACCCGCACAACAGGCGCGTCTTCCATCACGTCCACACCTTCGCCGCGCATCTTGGCCAAAACCACCGCGGCGGCCTCGGGGTCATCGCGGCCAAAGGCTTTAGCCCCTTCAATCACCGTCACCTCACAGCCCAACCGCCGATGCGCCTGCGCCATTTCCATCCCAATAGGACCGCCACCAATCACAATCAAATGCGCAGGCCGTTGGCGTTGGGCAAAGATCGTCTCATTTGTCAGATAAGGCACGCTGTCCAAACCGGGAATCGGCGGCACAAACGGGCGCGACCCCGTTGCCACGACAAAGCGCCGCGCCTTGATCTTAAAGTTGCCCGCGGTCAGCTCTTGTGGGCCGGTAAACTTGCCCCATTCGCGAATGACCCGCACGCCCAAGCCTTCAAACCGTTCCTGACTGTCAACAGGCGCGATTCCTGCAATCACATCCGACACATGATCTTTGACCTTACCAAAATCAATTTCGGGCACCACAGGCGCAATGCCAAACGCCGCCCCGGTCGTCATCGCATGGGCTTGTTTCGCCGCAGCAATCAGCGCCTTGGACGGCACGCAGCCTGCGTTCAGGCAATCGCCCCCCATCTCAGCCGCTTCAACCAGCACAACCCGTGCGCCCATTTGTACCGCACCGGCCGCAATAGAAAGCCCGCCCGAGCCTGCACCGATGATGCAAATATCTGTGTTAATCTGTTCCATAGCTCAGCTCGCTTTCTTACGCAGTAATTTCAAAACAATGGGCAATGCCGACAATGCAGCCAGCCCCAGAATCGGCCCCAATACATGCGGGGCAAAGATGATCGACAAATCAGGTGTCTCGCCCCGCGCAAAGACCTCGCCCAAGCCCGCGCCGACCGATGTAAACACCAGCGCACCGGGCATGATTCCCAAAAAGGTCGAGATGGCAAAACGTGACAGCTTAACCCCGACAAAGGCGGGAATCAGGTTGGCCAGAAAGAACGGCACCGCAGGCACAAGCCGCATCAAGAACAGCACCGACCATTCATTTTCGCGCAAACCCGCCTGCAATTTGGCCACGGCACCGCCTTTGCCTTCGATTTTTTCCGAAAACTTCGCGCCGAATCCTGTTTTCGCCGCCATGAAAATGGCAATCGCCCCCAAAGTTGCGCCGGTTACGTTAAAGAGCACCCCCGGAAACGTGCCAAACAAGAACCCACCTGTCAGCGTGGCCACCGTAGCGCCAGGCAGTGAAAAGCCAACAATCGCGGTGTAGGCGGCAACAAATGCGACAACGGCCACAAGGTAATTGGCATCGCGAAACCCGATCAAGGCCTCACGATTCTCTGCCAAAGCCTCAAAACTGATTTGGTCGCGCAGCAAAAACGCCCCGACCGCCGCAACAGTTAGAATCGCAAGAATCGGCAGCTTTTGGGCCCAACCACCCTTGGCGTCTTTGCTATTGTTATCACTCAGGCTCATTGTCGGCATCACTTTCTCCGGTTTACGTCTTCTCTTTGGAATAGCGCGGAAAAATTTTAAATGCTGCGCATGTGACGGCCTTCTCACGCGGCCTTGATAGGAGGTGAGCGATTTGCCCCTAAAACCCGAGGTCTTGAAACATATGCGGGACAAAAACGGCAACAGATCTGCGAATAAGCGCGAAATGTTGCAGTATTTTCGTGGCGCGTGAATTGACTTGAGCGAAAGGGATGCGTAAAGGACGGGCTTCGAATAAGCGCGACCGGTTGGTTTGTGGCGAATCCCGCCCGAATGGCTGTTGTTGCATAAGTGATGGAGATCCGCGATGAAGCGCACTTTTCAACCGTCGAACCTGGTCCGCGCGCGGCGCCACGGCTTTCGTCTTCGTATGTCTACCAAGGCTGGCCGCAATGTTTTGAACCTGCGCCGTGCCAAGGGCCGCAAGAAGCTTTCGGCCTAATCGGCTGGGGCACAATAGTTTGCCCTGCTTTTTGAAGGACAATTGACATGATACCGCCGGAGGCACAGGGACAAAGCAGCAATGCGGCCCCCGACATGCCACTGGCGGTTTCGTCATGCACGCTTGCCAAGCTGCAAGTTTTACAGCATCGCGCTGATTTTCTGCGCGCAGCGTCTGCGCGTCGGCAGGGTACCCAAGGGCTGCTTTTGCAAGCGCGTGCGCGTCAAGATGATAACCCTGTAATTCGCGTGGGTTTCACCTGTTCAAAGAAAATCGGCAACGCAGTTGCGCGCAACAGGGCGAAACGCCGGTTGCGCGAACTTGCGCGTGCCGTTTTGGCGCCGCATGGCCATCAGGGTTGGGATTATGTTTTGGTTGGGCGGCCCGGCGCCACAATTGAACGTGATTTTACGCTTTTATTGGCTGACTTAGCCTCGGCACTGGCGCGCATTCACAACCAGCCAGATGGCCCGCGCAAATGACACCGCTTGCGCATGTTTTGGCAGTGCCCGTGAGGGCCTATCGCCTGCTGCTCAGCCCGTGGGTTGGCCACGGCTGCCGGTTCCAACCGACATGTTCTGCCTATGCAATCGAAGCCCTTGAAAAACATGGCGGAATAAAGGGTGGCTACCTTACTGTTCACCGCATTTGCCGTTGCCATCCATGGGGCGGCGATGGCTATGATCCGGTGCCAGATCGCAAACATAACACACCCTAAGCGCACCCAATACCGCGCCACAATATTGGCCGTTTTCATGCGCTAAACGCCAGATATAGATGGCGCAGTGTAACGCAGATCGATAAAACTTTTTACAACTTTCAGAGGAGCGTTAACCTCGCAATCAAGCCCTTTGTTTAGCGTCGATCCAACTGGGGGACATCCGCCCCCCCTGTCGAGATAAAAGGGACACGCGATGCAAAGACCACTAAAGCTGTCTGGATCTGAGTCTGGGTCGCAGGCAATAAAACGCTTGGCAATGTTATTGCGGCGACCAGAGCTTTTGGTGTTTCTCCCCGCCTTGTCGCTTATCGCCTTCTGGGTCGGTGGCGAGGCCATTATGATGATCACCGCATTAGGTTTACCAATACTATTTATCCTTGCAGGCGCGTTCAAATCGCAAGAACGGGGTGATCCGGGTGTGCCAGACGCGCTGAGTGGCCTCGCAATTCGCCCCCAAATTATTAAGTTTATGGATAACGTGCTTGAAAATGCGGCAATCACTGGCAAATCAACGGCCTGTTTTGTCGTCCTATTTGATGATGCGAATGTGCTTTTGGATCGCCATGGCAGGGCGGTGCAAACCGAAGTATTGGCACGCAGTGCCGAGCGCTTATGTGCAGCCCTGCGCGAAGGCGATACTGTTGCGCGCCTAGAAGGGGGCGGGTTTGCCATTGCCCTGTCACCGCAGCGCCGCGTCGATCTTGAAGGGATGCTTCAGGTCGCAACGCGTTTACAATCCGCACTCTCCAACCCAATCAGTATTGATGCGGCACGGCTATATGTGACCTGTTCCATCGGGTTTTGTTTGGGGCCAAAAGCGCCCATCGCGACGGGTGGGTCATTGATCGACTCGGCGCAAGTCGCCGCCGACGAAGCGCTGCGCAACGGGCCCGGTGCCATTCGTGCGTTCGTTTTAGGCATGGCGCGCAAGCGAGCAGACCGCGATGCCTTTCGGGGTGAGCTTGAAACCGCCTTGGACGAGGGCCAGATTCGGCCTCATTACCAGCCCCAAATTTGCACCGACACGGGTGCTATTTCCGGCTTTGAAGCCTTAGCGCGTTGGCACCACGCGGAACGCGGCCTTATCCCACCTTCCGAGTTTTTGCCCGCAATTGAAGATGCCGGCCTGTCCGAGCGCTTGGGCGAAGTGATGCTCTATCATGCCCTCGCGGCATTGGTGCGCTGGGATAAAGCAGGGCTTCACGTTCCGAATGTCGGCGTCAACTTCTCATCCGCCGAGCTTCGCAATCCACGACTGGCAGAAAAGCTAAAATGGGAACTTGATCGCTTTGAACTTACACCTAATCGTCTTTGCATCGAAATTCTTGAGACCGTTATTGCCGAAACAGACAACGACGTCATCGTTCACAATATTTCGGCACTAGCAAAACTAGGGTGCCAGATCGACCTCGACGACTTTGGAACCGGTCATGCCTCTATCACCAATATCCGCAGGTTTGCAGTAAATCGAATCAAAATTGACCGCAGCTTCGTGACCCATGTCGATGAGGACCGTGAACAGCAAAAAATCGTGTCTGGCATTTTATCCTTGGCCGAACGGATGGGGCTTGAAACACTGGCCGAGGGTGTTGAGACGAAAGGAGAGCATGCGATGTTGGCACAGCTGGGCTGTGGCCATGTCCAAGGGTTTCTTTTTGCAAGGCCGATGCCTTTCGACGACACACAAGCATGGATCATCGCGCAAAACGCCCGCCGGTCCGCATTGCCAATGATCGCAAGCCGCGCCCGATAGGTGCAACGCAATGACTGCTGCGCCTATGTGCCCGCCAATTGTCGGAGACAATAGGTGTAACAATCGCTCTGCAAGGCTACATCTGATAAGAATTGCAGGGGGAATACGCCGCAGTCTGGGGAAAACGGGGGAATAGCCCTTGACCTTTGTCGCCCCCTATCGTTCAACGTGCGCTGACCCAGAACAGGAACGGTGTTGGTCCCAAATGGACGATCAGAACAAAAATCTTATCCTCGCAACAGTACTCAGTTTCCTAGTGATTCTGGTCTGGTTTGTATTTTTTCCACCCGAAGATGCGCCGGTTGATCCCAACGCACCTGCAGTGGTTGCCACCACGACCGAGGCGATTAGCCCGCCAACGGCCGCAGCTTCCCCGACAGAAGCTGTTGAGGCGGCAGCGCCATCAACAGCCCCTCGGGTTGTTGTTGACACGCCGCGCCTGAAAGGGACAATTTCCCTTCTGGGCGGCCGCATCGACGAGCTTGCGCTTAAGGCGTACACCCAGACGATCGATCCAAAGTCGGATATCGTGACGCTGCTAGAGCCTATTGGCGACGTGCATCCCTACTATGCCCTTTTCGGCTGGACACCTGCTGGGTCTTTGGGCTTTGACGATGTGCCCGGCGCGAATACGCTGTGGGCACAAGTCGGCACCAACGCCCTGTCCCCCGAAACGCCTGTCACGCTGACGTGGGACAATGGCAAAGGGCTGGTCTTTGAGCGCACAATCTCGATTGACAGCCGCTACATGTTTTCGATCGCACAGAGCGTGACAAACCAAAGCGGCGCCGATGTCAGTCTGGCCCCCTACGGCATCATCGCACGTCACGGCATTCCGCCCGATCTTGAAAATTTCTATCTGAGCCACGAAGGTATCGTTTCGCGCGCTGATGGCATTTTGGAAGAGGTCAAATATAAAGACGCTGCCAAACTTCCACTGGTCGACCGCGAGGCAGCCCTTGCCGAGGTCACGGAAGCAAAAACAGATGGTTGGATCGGGTTTACCAGCAAATACTGGATGACTGCGCTGATCCCTGAACAAGGCAAACCCTTCACATCAGTCATCAAATACGTACCCGGTGCTGACATCTTTCAAACCGAAACGCGTGAGCCTGTGATCAGCATTGCCGCTGGTGCTACGGCCTCGACCAACTCACGCCTGTTTGCCGGTGCGAAAGAATGGCAAACCCTGCGCGATTACCAAGATCAAAGCGGCATCGGCGGCTTTATCGACGCGATTGATTGGGGCTGGTTCTTCTTTTTCACCAAGCCGATCTTTACCGTTTTGCATTGGCTTCACGCTGTTATCGGCAACATGGGCCTTGCGATTATTGCCCTGACCTTCTTGCTGAAGGCACTGGTTTTCCCGCTCGCCTATAAATCCTATGTCTCTATGGCGCGGATGAAAGAGTTGCAGCCCGAAATGGAAGCGTTGAAAGAGCGTGCCGGTGAAGACAAGCAAAAGCTGCAAAAAGAAATGATGCTGCTGTATAAGGAAAAGAAAGTTAACCCAGCAGCGGGTTGCTTGCCGATCCTGATCCAGATTCCGATCTTCTTTTCGCTCTACAAGGTGATCTTCGTCACGCTTGAGCTGCGCCATGCGCCGTTCTTTGGCTGGCTGAATGACCTGTCGGCCCGTGATACTTCTAGCTTGTACAACCTGTTTGGCGCCCTGCCTTGGGGTACGCCAGAGCCACACACGATCCTTGCGACAGTTTTCATCGGCGTTTTGCCAATCATGCTGGGCATTTCGATGTGGTTGCAGCAAAAGCTGAACCCAACACCAGCCGACGCAACCCAAGCTATGATTTTTGCTTGGATGCCGTGGGTGTTCATGTTCATGTTGGGAAGTTTTGCAAGCGGGTTGGTAGTTTACTGGATTACAAACAACCTGATCACCTTTACGCAGCAGTTCCTGATCATGCGTAGCCATGGCCATACGCCCGATATTTTTGCAAATATCAAAGCCAGCTTTGGGTTCAAAAAGCCCGAGAAGGCCACGGCGCCCAAAAAGACCGGGAAAAAGTAAAAATGCACCTAAGCCGGATATGTCGACATCCGATTAAGGCACACGGACGCGAAGATCTCGCGTCCGTTCTGCTTTCAGAGGCTGCATGCCTTCCCGATGATCGGCGATGGGCTGTCGCACATGAGGCGGCCAAGCTGACGTCCGGTTGGAACCCGTGCAATAACTTTCACCGTGGGGCTAAGGCCCCTGCCCTAATGGCAATCACCGCTGAATTGCGCGGCGATGTGGTTACTTTGCGCCACCCCGACCGCCCCGATCTAACCTTTCAGCCCGATCTGGCCGAGGATTTAGCGGCCTTTCTGACATGGATAGCGCCGCTGTCACCACCCGACCGCGCCCAGCCAGCCAGCATCGTTTCGGCAGGTCGCGGCATGACGGATAGCGAATTTCCATCAGTTTCAATTCTCAGCACGGCATCGCTAGACGCGCTTTCAGAAAAGCTTGAACAGCCCATTTCCGCTGACCGTTTTCGCGGCAATCTTTGGCTGGATGGCACGGCACCCTTTGCCGAGTTTGAGTGGATTGGCCGCGATATTCAAATCGGCACTGCCGTATTGACCGTGAAAGAGCGTATTACGCGGTGCCGCGCGACGATGGCTAACCCGCTGACTGGTGATATCGATGCGGATACGCTGGGCGCGCTAGACGCCAATTATGGGCATAAAGACTTTGGTGTCTATGCGATGGTAAAAAAAGGCGGCATGATCGCTGTCTCAGATAAGGCGATACTCTTGTGACAATTCTTCCATTTCCATTGGCCGAAGAACCCGAATTTGCCGACCGCGAGGCTGGCCGCCTGCTGTTTGCAGGCCCTGTCGATTTCGTAAAAGGCGTGGTCGCGATGTCGGGGATGCCCCCTGCGGACCGGCTTGAAGTTTGTTTTGCTGGCCGCTCAAACGTTGGTAAGTCAAGCCTTATCAATGCGCTGACAGGCCGGAAAAGCCTTGCACGCGCCTCAAACACGCCGGGCCGCACCCAAGAAATCAACTATTTCGCCTTGGGCGATAGCCGATACATGGTTGATTTACCGGGCTATGGTTATGCCGAAGCGCCCGTCGCAATTGTCGCCAAATGGCAGGCGCTGTTGAAAAGCTATCTTTCAGGGCGCCAAACCCTGCGCCGCGCCTTTGTGCTTATCGACTCACGCCATGGCGTCAAAGCGGTAGATCAGGAAATCATGGATTTGCTGGACAGATCAGCCGTGATTTTCCAAGCCGTGATGACCAAGGCCGATAAGATCAGCAAGGCCGAGCTTGAGAAAAACATCGAGCAAACCCGCCAAGCGCTGGCAAAGCATCCGGCTGCCTACCCCGAACTTATCGTAACCTCGTCTGAAAAAGGCATGGGGATCGAAACGCTCCGCGCCACGATCGCCACTTTAATATAGCGACCGCGCTTAAACATGCTGCGCGCCGTTGACCTCTATCTCCGTACCCGAGATGTAGCTGGACTGCGGCGAGCATAAAAACCAAATCGCATCCGCCACTTCCGAAGGTTGGCCCAGCCTGCGCAGCGGCAGTTGGGCAACAATCTTATCAGTGCCGGGGCTAAGGATAGCGGTTTCAACTTCGCCCGGAGCGATTGCGTTTACGCGCACGCCCAAAGGGCCGAAATCATGCGCCATCTCGCGCGTAAGCGCGGCCAAGGCAGCCTTGGATGTTGCATAGGCTGCGCCTGCAAAGGGATGCACCCGCACCCCCGCAATAGATGTTACGTTAACGATTGCGCCTTTTGCCGCCGCCAGTTCGGCCTGCAAGCCCCGCGCCAGAATGACCGAAGCAAAGAAGTTCACATGGAACACCTGCCCCCAAGTGCGCAGGTCGGTCTCTAAGGTGTTCAGGCGGCCGCCGCCTTCGCCTTTGGGGGAAATCCCCGCATTATTGACCAACGCATCCAGCCGCCCGCCTAATTTTTGCTTAATCACCTCAATCGCGGCCACGGCCTTGTTTGGGTCGGCCAAATCAATCTGGATGTGATTCTCTTCACCACCCGGCCAGGGGCAACGCGGGTCAAAGGCCTGGCGTGAACAGGTCAACACCCGCCAGCCTTCGGCCGAGAACCGCTTAACCGTTGCGTGGCCGATGCCTCGGCTTGCCCCAGTTAGTACAAGCGTCTTTTTCTCAGCCATATCAGCCCCATTTTTTTGCGAACCAGCCCCTACCCTATGCCAATGGGCGGCAGGCGCAAGCCACCGGCTTTCCCTTGGCATAATCACGCAAAGGCGCTAAAAAGAGGAATACCAACGGGAAACAAAAATGAAAAAGCAGTTAGCAAATATGCGTGATTCCATTGCCACCGCCGCCACCTTGAACGAAGCTTTGCCCTATTTGCAGCGCTACTCGGGTGCGATTGTCGTCGTCAAGTTCGGCGGCAATGCCATGGGCGACAGCGAAGCGATGGAGGAATTCGCCCAAGATATCGTTCTGATGCGTCAGGTCGGGGTGAACCCTGTCGTCGTACATGGCGGCGGCCCAATGATTAACAACCTGCTGGCCAAACTTGGGATTAAATCCGAATTTGTTCGCGGCAAACGCGTAACCGATGCCGCCACGGTTGAAGTGGTTGAGATGGTTTTGTCCGGCCTCGTGAACAAACGCATCGTGCAGGCAATCAATGATGCGGGTGGCCGCGCTGTTGGGATTTCCGGCAAGGATGACGACCTGATGGTCTGCGATTATGACGATCCGGAACTGGGTTTTGTTGGCCGTCCGCGCGACATGCGGGTGCAAGTGCTGCGTGATATGTTCAACGCAGGCATCATTCCCGTGGTCGCCCCTGTTGCTCCTGGCGATAATGGCGAGACCTTTAACGTAAACGGTGATACCGCTGCTGGCGCGATTGCGGGTGCCTTGAAGGCTGATCGTTTGCTGTTGCTGACCGATGTTGCTGGCGTCAAAAACACGGATGGTGAGGTGATTACACAACTTAGCCCCGAAGATGTGCGCGACCTGACCGAAAAAGGCGTGATTGCGGGCGGGATGATTCCCAAGACCGAAACCGCGCTCATGGCGATTGAACAAGGCGTGCGCGCCGTGGTTATCCTTGATGGCCGCATCCCCAATGCCTGCTTGCTTGAGCTGTTTACCGACCACGGGGCGGGGTCACTGATCCGGTCAAACACGGTAGAGCCACGGGTGAAACCCCGCGCAGAATGACCGACCTTTCCGCCATTGAAGCCTTGCTCCGGCCGCACCAGCTTGCGGTTATGGGCGGCTTTGAGGCGCAGGATGACTCGGCCTTGCCAAAAGGCACGCGGATGCTTTTGCTGATTGGGCCAGCAGGGCCTGGGTTTTGGCAGCATCTCACCACACAGCCCGAATGGCAAAGTGGCGAGGCTGATCCGATAGATCGCTGGTCACGGCGTGTTATTGGTAACATAGCCTGCGGGCTGCATGCCAAAGCCCTGTTTCCCTTTGGTGGCCCCCCGTGGCACCCGTTTTACCATTGGGCGCTGCGATCAGGGCGGGCGTGGGATAGCCCCGTGCGGCTGCTGGTTCATGATCAGATGGGGCTGTTTGCGTCATACCGCGGGGCTTTGGCGTTGGATGAAGTGCGTACCCTGCCCGCAACGGCCCCAAAACCTTGCGATACATGCAGCGAAAAACCCTGCCTTACGGCGTGCCCAGTTCAGGCCCTAACCGGCACCGGTTATGACCTAGCTGCTTGCCACGGATTTTTGGACCGCCCCAGTGGCGCCAATTGCATGAATAACGGCTGCCTCAATCGTCGTACTTGCCCAGTGTCCCAAGCCTATGCAAGACTGCCAGAACAGTCAGCATACCACATGGGGCAGTTTCACAAATGACAAAACGCTTAATCCTTACCCGCCATGCCAAGTCGAATTGGGATGACCCGCTTACGCCGGATCATGACCGCCCGCTGAATGAGAGAGGCATCCGCGCCGCTGCCGACTTGGGCCAATGGCTTGCGTCTCGCGGCTATGCCCCGGATGAGGTGCTTTGCTCGGATGCGGTGCGCACACGCGCCACGTTTTCGGGCATCGCGCCCGCCTTGCAAACGGCCCCCGAGCTTGCTTTGAAACCAGCGCTTTACCATGCGGGGCCGGATGTCATGCTTGCCGTTCTGCGCCATGCCAAGGCCGATACGGTGATGATGATTGGCCACAACCCCGGCATTGCCGAGTTCGCCCATCGTCTGGTCAACCGCGCGCTGTCTGACCCTGAATTTCAGCGCTATCCAACGGGTGCCACGCTGGTTGTTGAGTTTATTATTGACGATTGGGCAGAGGTTACGTTTGGAACTGGCGCTATGCTTGATTTCATTGTCCCCAGCGAAATCACGGCCTGAGCGGCCCGCATGACACAAAAAAACCCAGCCAATCGGCTGGGTTTTTGCATTGTATCTTAGCCGGTTTTAATGGCCCAAAATCTGGCTAAGGAACAGCTTGGTCCGCTCCGACTGTGGGTTGTTAAAGAACTCTTCAGGTTCGTTTTGCTCAACAATTTGGCCCTGATCCATAAAGATCACGCGGTTTGCAACTTGCCGTGCAAAACCCATTTCATGCGTAACGCACAGCATGGTCATGCCTTCTTCTGCCAGCTCGATCATTGTATCCAGCACTTCTTTGATCATCTCTGGGTCAAGCGCCGAGGTCGGTTCATCAAACAGCATGATCCGTGGCTTCATGCACAAGGACCGCGCAATCGCCACACGTTGCTGCTGACCACCCGAAAGCATACCGGGGTATTTATGCGCCTGCTCGGGGATTTTCACCTTGTTCAGGTAGTGCATCGCCACTTCCTCGGCTTCTTTCTTTGGGGTCTTGCGAACCCAAATCGGTGCCAAAGTCAGGTTTTCCAGAATGGTCAAATGCGGGAAAAGGTTAAAGTGTTGGAACACCATCCCCACCTCGGACCGAACCTTGTCGATATTTTTCAAATCCGAGGTCAGCTCGGTGCCATCAACGATGATCTGGCCTTGCTGGTGCTCTTCCAGCCGGTTGATACAGCGGATCAGCGTCGATTTTCCTGACCCCGACGGGCCAGCGATAACGATCCGCTCGCCCCGGTTCACGGTCAAATCGATGTCGCGCAGCACGTGGAACGTGCCGTACCACTTGTTCATACCAGCAATCTGGATCGCGACCTCATCGCTTACCTGCATCTGGCTACGGTCTACTTTACGGTCTGCCATGGTCTCTGTCATAGCGGTCTCCCTTAACGGTGGTCGGTTTTCAGCTTGCCTTCAAGGTACTGCGAGTACCGGGACATGCCGAAACAGAAGATGAAGAAACAAAGCGCGATGAAGCCGTACAGCTCCCATACGATGCCGTTCCAGTTGCTGTCGGCGCGAATGGCGTTTGACAGGCCAATCGGGTCTAGAATGCCGATGAACACGACCAGAGTGGTATCTTTGAACAACCCGATGAAGGTGTTTACGATGCCCGGGATCGAGATTTTCAACGCTTGCGGAAGCAAGATCAGGCGCTGCGACTTCCAGTAATCAAGGCCAAGCGCGTCAGCCGCCTCATACTGGCCGCGGGGCAAGGCCGCAAAGCCCCCGCGCACCACCTCGGCCATATAGGCCGCGGCAAAGAGCGTCACCATGATGATAACCCGCAGAACAATATCGAAATTGGTCCCCGGTGGCAGGAAATAGTTCAGCAACAAAGACGCCGTGAACAGCAAGGTAATCAGCGGTACGCCTCGAATAAACTCGATAAAGCCGACACATATCCATTTCACTAGCGGCATGTCAGATTGCCGGCCAAGGGCCAACAAGATGCCAATCGGCAATGACAAGACAATGCCGGTCACACCGATGATGATCGAGATCATGAACCCGCCAAAGTCATGCGATTGGATGGCAGGGATGCTAATCGGCAAGATAGAGCTAAGCGACTCATCTACAGGCGCGGCAAGAAATAGCCACCACACAATCGGTCCCACAACAGCCCCAATTGTCGCGACGATGGACGATACCCGCTGCAACAGCGTGTATGCGGCATAGGCCACAACAAACCCAAGCATTGCGGCGATAGTGTACCAGATCGACCCACCCCACAGCAGCCAAAAGGCCAAGAACGGAAAGACCGCCGAAAACCACAGCACTTTACGCGGTACGGCTGCGAATAAGATCGGTGCAACGGCCACAACCATCAGCACAAAGGTCAGGACTGGGCGCCAATACGAATCTTGTGGGTAAAACCCGAACAGCAACTGATGCCAACGGTCTTTGATAACCCCCCAGCACGCCCCGGTATCACCTGCCAAAATCTCACGGCATTGCGAAAGCGAATTGGCATTCCAGATCGAGTTTTTGAACCACGGCCCCAGATGCAGCACCAGAAAATAGACGATCAGCACGCCAAGCAAGGTCAAGATAACGTTCAAAGGGCTGGAGAACAGGTTTTCACGCATCCACCGCACTGCGCCAATCTGGCTTGATGGTGGCGATTTCTGCGGCAACATATTGGTGCGTACGAAGGATAATTTTGAATTGCTCATCTCAACGCTCCTTCAATTTGACGGAATTGTTGTAGACGTTCATCCCGCCAGAAATGATCAAACTGATGATCAAATAAGTCAGCATCAACAGCATCATACATTCCAACTCGCGCCCGGTTTGGTTCAGCGTAATCCCGCCCAATGTGGCGCGCAGATCCATATAGCCGACCGCAATAGCAAGCGACGTGTTCTTGGTGATGTTCAGATATTGCGAAATCAACGGTGGAATGATCACACGCAAAGCTTGTGGCAAGATCACCAGGTTCATCGTTTTACCAGGGCGCAGGCCAAGCGCAAAGGCAGCCTCGGACTGGCCTTTGGAGATCGCCAAAATCCCTGCGCGCACGTTTTCGGCAATAAAGGCGCCCGTATAAACCGACAGGGCCAGCCACATCGCGATGAACGAGTTACGCAGATAGCTGCCGCCACGGAAGTTAAAGCCCTTCAACTCTGGGTATTCCAAATGAAACCCCATCGCGATCAGTGCAACCAATACGGGCACAATGATAATCAGAGCCGACTTCCACCACGTCACAGGGCGAACACCCGTTGCTTCTTGTACGACACCGGCGCTGCGCTGTACTGCGCGATAGCCCCAAATGCTGCCGATGATAATTGCAAGTAATATCAAATAGTTCGAGCTGACCGAGACGATCCCCAGATTGAGATCGCCCAAGCTGCGCGAAAACAGCGGCCCAGGAAGATAGGTTCCTCGGTTGGTGATGGCGACACTGTCAAAGAACAGCATTGAAGATGTCGCATCGGCGCCTCTAAACGCGTTCGGGGCTGGCGTGATTTCGGTCAAAACCGCGAAAATCACGATGATCCACAGCAAGACTGGTACGTTGCGGAACATTTCCACATAGAACGTCATTATTTTTGAGACGATCCAGTTGTTCGACAAGCGGAGCACGCCCGCAATCACACCAATAACTGTCGCCGTCACGCAGGCCGCAATCGCAAGAACAAGCGTGTTCAGCAGACCGACAATCCAAGCCCGCGTATGGCTGCTGTCATTGCTGTAATCCACCAGCATTTGGTTGATATCATAGCCCGCCCGCGAGGTGAGAAAACCAAAATCGATATCTTTGCCCTTTTGGGCAAGGTTCGACAAAGTGTTATCCACCAGCCAAGCAAAACCGGCCATGAATAGAAACAGAAACACGATCTGGATCGTAATGGAGCGGTAGCGCGTGTCATAGATGAGCATGCTCAGTCGAAACGAGCTACCCGAAGTATCAGACGTTATTGCCATTTAAATTCCCCCTGCATCTGAACTGGCGCTTTGTCGCGCTCTGGTGCGGTCCGGGTTTGCCCGCGCACCTGTCAGAATTACCGATTGCTTGGAAAAAGGGCGCACCATTTGGTGCGCCCCTCCTATAGCCGCGCCCTACCGGAAGGGCGGAGCGTACTGCAAACCACCTTGGGTCCAAAGCGCGTTCAAACCACGTGCCAGGCCGATTGGGGTTGATTCGCCAATGTTCGCTGCGAAGATTTCACCATAGTTGCCGCCAGCAGCGATCGCGCGCTTGGCCCACTGCTTGTCCAAACCAACCATCGCGCCCAGATCATCCTCGGACGAACCAAGCATACGGTCGATTTCTGGGTTCGACGTGCCTTTCGACAGCTCTTCGATGTTTGCCGAAGTGATGCCCATCTCTTCTGCTGCAACAAGCGCAAACATGGTCCAACGAACGATGTCAGCCCACTGATCGTCACCCTGTGCGACCAACGGCCCCAGAGGTTCTTTCGAGATGATTTCTGGCAGAACAGCGTGGTTTTCTGGATCAGCAAAGGTTGCGCGTGTTGCGGCAAGGCCCGATGCGTCCGTGGTGTACACGTCGCAAGCGCCAGCCAGATACTGCTGCTGTGCTTCGGCGTTGGTTTCAATTGGAACCGGCTCATATGTCATGTTGTTGGCTTTGAAGTAGTCAGCCAAGTTCAGCTCGGTTGTGGTGCCGGTTTGGATACAAACGGTCGAGCCGTCCAGTTCCTTGGCCGAAGACACGCCCAGTGCTTTGTTCACCATGAAGCCCTGACCGTCGTAGTAGTTTACGCCAGCAAAGGTGAATTTCAGGTCAGTATCCCGGCTGAATGTCCATGTGGTGTTACGCGCCAACAGGTCAATCTCGCCCGAAGCCAGCGCTGTAAAGCGGGTCTGGCCAGTGGTGGATACGAATTTAATTTTCTTGGGGTCGCCCAAAACGGCTGCGGCAACAGCGCGGCATACAGCCACGTCAAAGCCTTGCCATTCGCCAGCCGAATCCGGTGCTGAAAAGCCGTTAACACCTGTGGACACGCCACAGTTCAATTCACCACGGGCTTTGACTTCATCCAACACAGTTGCGGATGCTGCGCCCGCGACAAGCGTCGCTGCGGCAGTCATAGCGCCGATAAGTACAGTTTTTTTCATTAATAACCTCTTCCTGATGTCCCACCCATTTTCAGGTGGATTAGTTGCTCCCTTACCCCGTCACCGGGGTGAAACTGATTGAGGTATCCCCACCTCAGTCAGTCTTTAGTTTCGTCCGAACCGCTTTGAAAGGTCAAGTGCATCCCACTGCAAAACGCAAGAATGTGCGTTTTCATCGGCTTGTGGCGGCAATGATGCAAGAACAAATCATAACGCCGCGCATTTGGGCAAGATTGTTACCCACACAATCCAAAGAATCGCGCGGCATGTCGAATTCCATCGCGTTTATACGCCTCGGATTCGGCGGCCTCGTCGTCTACGCCCCAAAGTTCGGCCTGCCAATGTTCGTCAATCCGTGACAGATCAAAGCCTGCATCAACATCTATTTTCCCACGCGCAATCGCCAAGCCCAGCACCAATGACCCCGAGATCGCGACAAGATCGTGAAAAGCTGCCAGCTGAAACGGCGTCATCGCATGCACGGCCTGTATCAGCGGCGTTTGGCTGGCGGCGGGTTGCGCAATCGGCATGATGCCTTGTGTGGCCACCAAGGCGGCGCCAAGCTCGGTTGCGGCCCAATCCAACAGCGGGTCCCAGGCGGTTTGCTGACGCGCCACCAGTTCCTGCGGCGCCTCGGCACGGTAGCACAACAGATCCGACCCGCCATAGGCCGCCAGCATGTCGGCAACGGCCACGAATTGCGGCGTCACCTTATCCAGCGCCGAATTTGCGGTGCGGGTAAAAGGCATGGTTTCGGGTTTAATCTTGGTCTCTTGCGCTTGCCATTCGGCCGCGACCGCCTCGGCCAAGGGCTGTGTTGGCACCCAAAACGCTGTTTTGGCGGGTGTTTTCAGCCCGCGCCCGTCCAATGACACGGTATACCCGTTGTCGAAGGCAACCGGCTCGGCTTGTTTCCAAAACCGTTTTGGGGCCCATCCACTCATTTATCATCCCCGAACGGGTCGGCAGGCACATCATTGACACCCCAATCCAGCGCCTTCCACGTCCGGTCCATATGCTCAGGCAAGGGCGCGATAAAGGTCATCATCTTTTTGGTAATCGGGTGTTCAATGGTCAAAGACCGCGCGTGCAGATGCAATTTCTTGCTAATCTCGCCGCCGATTGACGCACCCCAACCATCGCCCTGGTTTTCGGTGCCCGAGCCGCCGTATTTGCCATCGCCAAGGATCGGGTGGCCCATCTCGGCCATATGCGCGCGCAACTGGTGCGTGCGGCCTGTCACAGGTTCTAGCGCCATCCAAGACAGACGAGACCCAAGGAACCACAGCACAAAGAAATCGGTCTGCGCGCGTTTGGCATCAGGGTAGTCGCCCATTTTGGCGGGATGGATACAGACCATCTTTTCGCCTTCGCCACCACGGCCACGCCCGCCCGCCTTCATCAACCCGTATTTGATTGACCCTTTGCGCGGGTGTGGCACACCGGCCACCGCCGCCCAGTAAATCTTGCGCGTCTCACGGTGGCGCAGCGCCTCGGACAGCGCGCGGGCCACACGGTCGGTCCGTGCCAGCATCAACAGACCAGAGGTGTCTTTGTCCAAGCGGTGCACCAGCTTGGGCCGGTCTTTATAGCCAAACTTGAGCGCCTCGGTCAGCCCGTCGACATGCCGGTCGCCCTGCCCCGAGCCACCTTGGCTGGGCAAGCCGGGCGGCTTGTTGATGATGATCAGATGCTCATCTTTAAAGATCACACAATTCTGGATCATCTTGGTATCGGCAGGCGAGACCCCATCCTTGGCGGGCCGCGACGGCGCATCGCCCGTTGGCAGCGGCGGGATGCGAATTTCAGCCCCCGGCACCACGCGGTCCGACGCCTTGGCCCGCCCGCCATTCACCCGCACTTGGCCGGTGCGGCACATCTTTTCAACAGCCCCTTGGGTCAGATGCGGAAAGCGGCGTTTGAACCAACGGTCCAGACGTTGCTCGCCCTCATCCACAGAAACAGTCAGCAATTTTACATCGCTCATGCCAGTAATCCTCGCATTGTTAACACGCCTAAAACCAGCGCGATGATGGATAAAACAACCGATCCGGCCACATAGGCACCTGCAAGCGCCACTTGGCCGCGCTCCCAAATGGTGAAGGCATCAAGCGAAAAGGCTGAAAATGTCGTGAACCCGCCCAAGAGACCAGTCATCAAAAACGGCGCGAACCGCGTGCCGCCCTTTAGGGCCAGTACAACGACCAACACGCCCATTAGGAACGAGCCCGCAATGTTGACGATCAGCGTACCGTAAGGGAACCCCGGCCCAATGCTGCGCATCACGGCGGCATTGGTCAGAAAACGGGCAGAGGCACCGATAGCGCCGCCAAGGGCAACTTGAAGAAGGGTATATATCATTGGCGCTATCTGGTCTTGAATGCCTGTTTTGTCAACCACACAAGGGGCAAGCCACCTGCTAACTGCCCTGACGTTTCGCACGCAGCTTGGCGAAATAATCGATCCGTTTTTTCAGCTCTCGCTCAAACCCGCGTTCGGGGGGCATGTACCAGACGGGGCGCTTCATGCTGTCAGGGAAATAGTTCTGGCCCGAAAAACCATCTTCGGCGTCATGGTCATAGGCATAGCCCGCGCCATAACCGATTTCTTTCATCATTTTGGTCGGCGCGTTCAGAATATGCTTTGGCGGCGGCTCGGAACCGGTCTGCTTGGCCGCCGCGCGCGCCGCCTTATAGGCCACATAAACCCCGTTCGATTTCGGGGCCAGCGCGATATAGACCACCGCTTGTGCCAGTGCCAGCTCGCCCTCGGGGCTGCCAAGGCGTTCATAGGTTTGCCAGCTTTGCAAGCAGACGTCTTGCGCCTGCGGGTCGGCCAAACCGATATCTTCTACCGCCATGCGGGTGATACGGCGGGCCAAAAACCGAGGGTCCTCGCCCCCCTCTAGCATCCGCGCGAACCAATAGAGGGCGGCATCGGGATCAGACCCGCGTACCGATTTATGCAAGGCCGAGATAAGGTTGTAATGTTCCTCACCCGATTTGTCGTATTTCGCCGCACGCCGCATCAGGCGCTGCGAGAGCTGGTCACGCGTCAGATGCCCGTCAACCTTCCACGCCGTGACCTGCTCAATCAGGTTCAGCAACGCGCGGCCATCGCCATCGGCCATCTCCAACATCGCCTCGCGTGCCTCGCCTTTCAGCGGCAGTGCGCGGTTCAATTCTTTCTCGGCCCGCTGCGCCAACAACTCCAGGTCAATCAGGCTTAACCGTTCCAGCACAATCACCTGCGACCGCGACAAGAGCGCGGCGTTCAACTCAAAGCTGGGGTTTTCCGTGGTGGCGCCGACCAAAAGGATGGTCCCATCCTCCATATACGGCAAAAACCCGTCTTGCTGGGCTTTGTTAAAGCGGTGAATCTCATCCACGAACAACAGCGTGCCGCGCCCGTTTTGCCGGCGCAGCTTGGCGGCCTCAAAGACCTTGCGTAGATCAGGCACGCCGGTAAAAATCGCCGATATTTGCACAAAGGCCAGATCGGTTTCATCCGCCAGCAGCCGCGCGATAGTGGTTTTGCCAACGCCGGGCGGCCCCCACAACACCAAGGATGACAAAGACCCCGCCCCCAGCATCGCCCCCAGAGGGCCATCAGGTGCCAAGACCTTGGCCTGCCCGATCACTTCCGCCAATTTGCGCGGGCGCAGACGGTCAGCCAAGGGGCGCGGCCCTTCGGCTTTTGGCATGGGGGATTGGTCAAAAAGGTCGCTCATATAGGTCAGACTACGCCTTTTCGCATGGCTTAGAAAGCGCGATCACAGCCGAAACCGCAGCCGTATCAGTTGGCCCGCGCGCAAGATATCCATCGCCCAGCCGCGCGCGCCCGTGGCGGCAACGGCACGAACATCATCGGGCGTTTTGATCTCGGCGCCATTAATGCCAAGGACAATATCGCCAGCAATCATACCCGCCCGCGCCAATGGCCCCTCAACGGCGGTAATCACCACCCCTTGCGCCGACAACGGCAAGCCCAGCTTTGAAATCAACGCAGGGTCGATCATGGCAACCGACAGCCCTGCAAGGCCGCCATCAACGACCGAAAGCACAACTTGGTTTTCGGCTTGCGGCGCGGCGATCAGCGTCACCTCGGTCTCGTGCGCCTGCCCACCGCTGACATAAGCCACCTTAACCCGTTTGCCGACACCCATGACTGACAGCCTAAACATGATCTCTTGCGGGCTGTTCACTTCAGCCCCGTCCAGCCCGGTAATCACATCGCCCGGCACAAGCCCTGCCTGGCCAAACGGGCTTTGCGGGTGCAACTCATCTAGAACGATGCCGCTGGGCCGGTCCATCCCCAGCGCCTCGGCCATCTGCGCATCGACCGTTTGGCCCGAAACACCCGCCCAAGGCCGGATAAAGTGATCATTGCCCGCCGCCGCCTGCGCCATCACCTGCGCAACCAAATCCGACGGAATCGCAAAGCCAACACCGTTGGAACCGCCAGATTTCGTAATGATCGCCGAGTTGATGCCAATCAACCGCCCTGCCATATCAACCAAGGCACCGCCCGAATTGCCGGGGTTAACCGGCGCATCCGTTTGGATAAAATACCCACGACCCAGCGACACCGAAGACCGCGCCAGCCCCGACACAATACCGCTGGAGACCGTCTGCCCCACGCCAAACGGGTTGCCGATGGCCAAAACCAATTCGCCCACCTCAACGCTATCGGTGGCGCGGAGCGGCAGATACGGCAGCGTGCCCGAACTCTCGACCCGCAGCAACGCAAGGTCGCTTTCCTCATCCGCCAAGATCACGGTAGCGGCAAATTCGCGACGGTCCGACAGAACGACGCTGATATCGGTAGCGCCCCCGACGACATGATAATTAGACATCACCAGCCCATCAGCGGCCAAAATCACCCCCGACCCAAGCGAGTTTTGCACCCGCTGCGTGGGCTTGCCGAAGCTTTGCGCAAACTGTTCAAAAAACGGATCGCCCGCAAAGGGGCTTTCGCGCCCCTCAACCACACGCTTGGCATAGATGTTCACGACCGCAGGGGCCACCTGTTGCACCAAGGGCGCAAAAGACAGCGCCATCTGGTCGCGCGTTTCCGGCACTGTTTGCGCAACCGCGCCAAGCGGCAGCAGGGAAAAACACAAGGCGGTTAAGGCATATTTAATGGGCATACTGCGGCCTCCACTCTATCAGGTCCGCCGCCGATATGCGCTATCTCTGGCGGCTCTGCAACAATTTCGCACTGCGCGGCCCGCCCACAAAAGCACGACATCTTACCCAAACATAGCGTAGGGCAACCACCTCGTACTATCGGTTTAAAGCGATGGTCAAAACCGAACCCGTCGTAGCGCGCAAAACAAAAAAGCCCGCCTCAACTAAGGGCAGGCTTTCTTCATTATATTCGCAAAAACTTATGCTTCTGCAGCGTCTTCTGCCAAAACACGGGCCTTATCAGCCGCGCCTTTTGCGTTTGGATCACGGTCAACAAATTCGATGATCGCCATAGGCGCCATGTCGCCATAGCGGAAACCGGCTTTCAAGACGCGCACATAGCCGCCCTGACGCTCTTTGTAGCGTGGCCCAAGAATTTCGAACAAGCGGGCCACATACTGGTCCTGCTTCAACTGCGCAGCAGCTTGGCGGCGTGCGTGCAGATCGCCGCGCTTTGCCAAGGTGATCAGCTTTTCGATGATCGGGCGCAGTTCCTTTGCCTTTGGCAAAGTTGTTTTGATTTGCTCATGCTCGATGAGCGAGCCACACATGTTAGCGAACAACGCTTTGCGGTGTTCATGTGTACGGTTTAGACGGCGGTAACCACGAGAGTGACGCATATTAATCTCCTAATGTCGCGTTTTACTTTGTCCGGCAGCCCTCGAATAGGCCACTCACCTTGGGGCAGTATGCCCATGTATTCCCCGCATTCGCGGGCATTTTAGAAGTGCGCCAAACCTGAGTATTGGCGCACTAAACCTATTAGAACTGGTCTTCGAAACGCTTGGCCAGATCTTCGATATTTTCTGGTGGCCAATCCTCGACGTCCATACCCAGATGCAATGCCATGCCTGACAGCACTTCCTTGATTTCGTTCAAGGACTTGCGGCCAAAGTTTGGTGTGCGCAGCATTTCTGCTTCGGTTTTCTGGATCAGATCGCCGATGTAAACGATATTGTCGTTCTTCAGGCAGTTTGCCGAACGGACAGAAAGCTCAAGCTCGTCAACCTTCTTCAGCAACAGCGGGTTGAACTCCAACCCGTCATCAACATCCGAACGGCTTGCAGATTCAGGTTCATCGAAGTTCACGAAGATCGACAGCTGATCTTGCAGAATGCGTGCGGCATAGGCCACAGCATCATCCGGCGTCAAAGAGCCGTCTGTTTCAATTTTCATAGTCAGCTTGTCATAGTCCAAAACCTGACCTTCACGGGTCGGCTGCACTTCGTAGCTGACTTTTTTCACCGGCGAATAAATTGCATCAATCGGGATCAAACCGATTGGTGCATCTTCCGGCCGGTTTTTGTCAGCCGAAACATAGCCTTTTCCGGTGTTTACAGTCAGTTCCATGAACAGGTCAGCGCCATCGTCAAGGTGACAGATCACGTGGTCTTTGTTCAAAACCTCAACGCCACCGATTTCCGAAATGTCGCCAGCGGTCACAACGCCTGGACCTTTTGCCGAAATCGACAGGCGCTTTGGCCCCTCAATGTCCATGCGCAGGCTTACGCCCTTCAGGTTCAAAACCATGTCGGTGACATCTTCACGAACGCCAGCAACTGACGAAAACTCGTGCAGAACATTGTCAATCTGAACGGATGTGATCGCGGCACCTTGCAGCGACGACATCAAAACGCGACGCAGAGCGTTGCCAAGCGTCAGGCCGAAGCCACGCTCTAGCGGCTCTGCGATTACAGTAGCGGTCCGCGACGCATCAGGGCCGGCGTTAACCACCAGCTGCGTCGGCTTAATCAATTCGGCCCAATTTTTGTGGATCATGCGAATAGCCTCCATACTTGTCTTCTGCCCATGTCCCTAAGCAGTCGACGCCCGAGGATGTAGAAATGCCGAAACCGGGCCGCACGCATATCGCGAACGGCCCGGCAGGATAGATAAACCTTAGACGCGGCGGCGCTTTGGTGGGCGGCAGCCGTTGTGTGCCATTGGTGTCACATCACGGATCGAAGTGATGTTCAAACCAGCAGCAGCCAACGCGCGCAGTGCAGATTCACGGCCCGAACCTGGGCCCTGCACTTCAACTTCCAGCGTCTTCACGCCATGCTCTTGCGCTTTACGCGCAGCATCTTCAGCAGCCATCTGAGCCGCATAAGGAGTCGATTTACGCGACCCTTTAAAGCCCATGGTACCCGAAGAGGACCAAGAGATTGCGTTGCCCTGAACGTCAGAGATCAAGATTTTTGTGTTGTTGAACGAAGAGTTCACATGAGCAACGCCAGCGGCGATGTTCTTGCGCTCTTTTTTCTTCATACGGGTCTTATCGCGTGCCATTATTCAACGCCCCCTTATTTCTTCTTACCAGCAATGGCCTTAGCAGGGCCTTTGCGAGTACGTGCGTTGGTATGAGTACGCTGACCACGAACCGGCAAGCCGCGACGGTGGCGCAAACCACGGTAGCAACCAAGGTCCATCAAACGCTTGATGTTCATCGATGTCTCACGACGAAGGTCACCCTCAACGGTGAAGTTCGCGTCGATATGTTCGCGGATCGCAAGCACTTCGGCATCCGAAAGCTCGTTTACGCGGCGGGTACGGTCGATACCAACAGCTTCACAGATCATCTCTGCGGTGTGGGAACCAATCCCGGTGATATAGGTCAATGCGATGGGGACACGCTTCCCCGTCGGAATGTTTACGCCAGCAATACGAGCCACGCGCGCTTCCTTTCGTTGCGGTTCCGTTGTGCCAGAACCTTTTTTCACAACCCAAAGACGGCGTCTCCGCCTTTGATGTTTTCGTTAGCAATTTATAAGAATCTTAAATGCCAGAACGATTCCCCTACGGGACGCCGTGCAATATGGGGTTTTGCCCTGCCCGTCAAGTGTAACAGGCAGGAATCTTTTATGCGTCAAGTACT
This sequence comes from Pseudorhodobacter sp. W20_MBD10_FR17, assembly GCF_052119765.1. NCBI lineage: Bacteria > Pseudomonadati > Pseudomonadota > Alphaproteobacteria > Rhodobacterales > Paracoccaceae > Pseudorhodobacter > Pseudorhodobacter sp. W20_MBD10_FR17. The sequence goes on from NZ_JBGQOQ010000013.1 coordinate 37,432, forward strand.
AATGCGATTGAAGACGCAACTGCATCCATCGCGGCCAAGCCGTCGACAGAAGACAAATCGCCCTTAGCGTAGTAGTAACCAATCAAGGGTGACGTCTTTTTGTAATATTCCATCAAGCGCGTGCGCAGAGCATCCGCATTGTCATCGGCGCGGCGCTGCATGTTGTCAGATCCGCACTGGTCACAAATACCCGCCACTTTGGTCGGCTTGGTGTCGTCGTGATACACCTCACCACAGCCACCGCAGGTGAAGCGCCCTGTGATCCGCGCAACCAAGGCTGCATCGTCCACGCGCATCTCGATCACGGCATCAAGGCTTTGGCCGACTTCGGCCATCAACTGCCCCAAGGCATCGGCCTGTGCGAGCGTGCGCGGGAAGCCATCAAATATGAACCCTCCCCCCGCAGCGCCTGTCAGCTTTTCACGGATCAAGCCGATCACAATCTCATCCGTGACCAACTCACCGCGCGCCATCACATCGGCGACCTTGCGGCCCATCTCCGAGCCCGAAGTCTTGGCCTCGCGCAGCATGTCACCCGTCGACAGCTGCACCATGCCGCGCGCCTCAACCAATCGCTTGGCCTGCGTGCCCTTACCAGCCCCTGGAGGCCCCAATAGAATAATATTGGCCATTCGCCCCCCTTAGCGCCGCGACGGCGCTGCTTTGCCACGCTTCTTGCCGCGCAATTGCGACTTTTCAATCAAGCCTTCGTATTGATGGGCCAACAAATGCGATTGCACTTGGTTGATCGTGTCCATCGTAACAGAAACCACGATCAGCACCGATGTCCCCCCAAAGTAGAATGGAATACCCAACTGGTGGCGCAGGATTTCTGGCAACAGGCAGACCAATGCAAGGTAAGCCGCCCCCAGAACCAAAATGCGGTTCACAACATATTCCAGATAATCTTCCGTCTTTTTGCCGGGGCGAATACCGGGCACAAAACCATTCTGACTTTTCAGGTTCTCGGCCACTTCGTCAACTTTGAAAGCAACATTATGCGTGTAGAAATACGCAAAGAACACGATCATCGCGACAAAGAACAACAGATACAGCGGCTGCCCAGGCCCGAAATAGGCCAGAATGGTCGACATGATCGGACCAGTTTGCGCGCCCGAAAAGGTCGAAATGGTCATTGGCAGCAGCAACAGGCTTGAGGCAAAGATCGCAGGGATAACGCCCGCAGGGTTGACCTTAACCGGCAGGTGGCTGGACCCACCATCATAGACCTTCATCCCGACCTGACGGCGGGGGTACTGAATATGGATTTTGCGCAAGGCACGCTCCATGAACACCACAAAGGCAATCACGACGACGACCATAATCAAAACGCCGACAATCACCGCGGGCGAAAGCGCACCAGACTGGCCTTGGGTAAAGAACTGCGCCAAAGCGGCCGGAATTTCAGCGACAATGCCAACAAAGATGATCAGAGAAATACCGTTACCAATGCCGCGTGCGGTGATTTGCTCACCCAGCCACATCAGGAACATCGTGCCGCCGACCAGCGTGATCATGCAAGATGCAATGAAATACCAGCCCGGTGTTGTCACCAAGCCGCCGCTTTGCAGGCTGACCGCGATGCCATAGGCCTGAAACGACGCCAATGCCACGGTGCCGTAGCGCGTGTATTGGTTAATCTTTTTCTGGCCTTGCTGGCCTTCTTTTTTCAGCTGTTCCAGCCGTGGCACCATCGACGTCAGCAATTGCACGATGATCGAGGCCGAAATATAGGGCATGATCCCCAGCGCAAAAATCCCCATGCGCTTGATCGCGCCGCCGGTGAACATGTTCAACATGCCCCCGATACCGCCGCTGATCTGCTCCATAAAGTTTTTAAGGGCTGTCCCATCAATGCCCGGTACAGGAATATAGGTCCCGATCCGGTAAACGATCAGCAAGCCAATCGTGAAAAAGATGCGTTGGCGTAGGTCGGTCGCCTTACCCAGCGCCCCCCAGCTCAGGTTGGCCGCCATTTGTTCCGCAGCTGAAGCCATGGTTAAATTTCTCCACAGGCGCTAAAGGAAGCGCCGCCAAACCGTTTTCCGGTCGGCGGCGCGAGAAAACTTATGAGGGATGTAAGCAGTCTTGCGACCACTCACAACCTCTTATTCAGCCGCAGCCGCTACAGGTGCCGCAACCGTGAGGCTGCCACCGGCTTTTGCGACTGCTTCAACAGCCGCAGCTGACGCGCCCGTGACGATGATCGTCGCTTTGGCTTTCAGCTCGCCTTTGGCCAGAACACGGATACCGTCCAGCTTTTGCTTGGTCAAACCGGCAGCGATCATCGCGTCTTCGGTGATGTCCGACGCAGCGTCCAGCTTGCCGAGGTCGATGAACTTCTGGATCAGGCCCAAGTTCACAACGGAATAATGCTTTTGGTTTGGCTTGGTAAAGCCACGCTTTGGCAGGCGGCGATACAGCGGCATTTGCCCGCCTTCGTAACCACCAATAGTAGCACCCGAACGCGATTTCTGACCCTTGATACCACGGCCAGCGGTTTTACCCTTGCCCGAACCCGGACCACGCGCTTTGCGCTTTTGTTTCTTCGCTGCACCAGCGTTATCGGAAAGTTCATTCAGTCTCATGTCGCTTCTCCTATTGCCGGATGTGACCCCCAGCGACGGGAGCGGCCAAACACGGCGTTTCTTGATTCTTTCGGGCCGTTAGTGGCCACTTGGGGCGTATAAGGTTTTCACCAAAGGCATTCAAGCCCAATCCTTACCCCTAGTGACAATGCACCTGCCCCGTCGACTTCTGCATATGGCAACATTTACCCGGCGGCGAACTTTTCCGGCACCCTCCACCATGTTCCAACGGCTGAGCCCACATACCTGAAATGCTAAAGGCAGGCGCCGCTAGGGTGGGTGTGGTAACGAAAAAGACAAAAATAATAGAGGCTATACGACTCATGTTAACACCTTATTAATAAATACTAACAAGGTGTGCGCCCCGCGCGACCAGCAGTCAACAGAGCTGAAGCAAAATCGAAAACGCCCCGCAGTTTCCTACGGGGCGCCTAAATCTAACATAGGTTGGGGTTGCCCCCTGCCCTACTTAGCCGCGCTCTTCGATGATCTGAACAAGATGAGAGATCTTGTTGACCATGCCGCGTACGGAAGGTGTATCTTCCAATTCGCGAGTGCGGTTCATTTTGTTCAGGCCAAGACCTTTCAGGGTCGCAGTCTGGATCGCTGGGCGACGAGCAGCCGAGGCCACTTGCTTAACAACGATAGTTTTTTTCACGTCAGCCATGATTAAGCCTCCACAGTTTCAGCAGGAGCTTCGGTTTTGTTGCCCAAAATCTCAGCCACTTTCTTGCCGCGACGCTGCGCAACCTGACGTGGGCTGGTTTCTTGCTTCAAACCATCAATAGTAGCGCGGATCATGTTGTAAGGGTTCTGCGAACCGATGGACTTCGCCACCACGTCCTGCAGGCCCAACATTTCAAACACGGCACGCATCGGACCACCGGCAATAATACCAGTACCCGGTACGGCAGTCCGCATGACCACTTTACCAGCGCCGTGACGGCCTTCCATGTCGTGGTGAAGCGTGCGGCTGTCTTTCAACGGCACACGGATCATTTGACGCTTGGCCTGCTCGGTTGCCTTACGAATGGCCTCCGGCACTTCTTTGGCTTTACCTTTGCCAAAACCAACGCGGCCTTTTTGATCGCCAACAACCACAAGGGCTGCGAAACCAAAGCGCTTACCGCCTTTTACAGTTTTGGAAACACGGTTGATCGCAACCAGACGATCTGCGAATTCCGGAGTTTCATCGCGGCCACCGCGATTGTCCCGCCGATTATCTTCTCTTGCCATTAGGCATTCCTCGTATAGTGCGCGGACCCCGCGCCATATGAACCAATCCTGGTGGGCAAAGCCCCCGGATCATCGGGGTGGCGCGAACGCCACCCGCCGGTATTAGAACTTAAGGCCACCTTCACGGGCAGCTTCGGCCAAAGCCTTGATCTTGCCGTGAAAAAGGAAGCCGCCACGGTCAAAGTAACATACTTCAACCCCAGCCTTTTTAGCCCGCTCGGCAATCGTCGCACCAACTTTCGTCGCCGCTTCGACGTTGTTCTTGCCCAAGAAGCCGAGACCCTTTTCGTAGGTCGAAGCTGCGGCCAAGGTAACGCCGTTTACGTCGTCGATCAGCTGGACGCTGATATTCTTGCTGGACCGATGAACGGACAAGCGCGCACGCCCATTCGCCATCGCCTTGATTTTGTTCCGTGTGCGCAAGCGGCGCTTGAGGAACAACTCGCGTTTTGTGTTCGCCATTTTTACGCCCCTTACTTCTTCTTGCCTTCTTTGCGGAACACGAACTCGCCCTTATAGCGGATGCCTTTGCCCTTATAGGGCTCGGGCTTACGCCATTCACGGATGTTCGCAGCGACTTGGCCAACCAACTGTTGGTCCATGCCTTCCACAACGATTTCAGTTTGCTTCGGAGCGGTGACAGTCACGCCCTCCGGAACGTCGAAGTTGACTTCGTGGCTATAGCCAAGCGACAGCTTCAGAACGTTGCCGTTCATCGCAGCACGATAACCAACACCCTGAATCTCAAGCTCTTTCTTGAAGCCGGTGGTCACACCCGTTACCAGATTTTCGATCTGGGAACGGGTCATGCCCCACTGCTGACGGGCGCGCTTGGACGTGCCGCGCGGCTTAACCGTCACAGCGTTGTCTTCAATCGCGATCGTCACGTCGTCTGTTGCTGTGAAAGAACGTGTCCCTTTCGGGCCTTTCACTTCAACTGTCTGGCCGGACAAGGTTGCCGAAACACCCTTTACCAGGTCAACCGGTTTTTTACCAATACGAGACATCTTGCCCTCCTTAGAACACGGTGCAGAGCACTTCGCCGCCAACATTGGCGGAACGTGCTGCTGCATCGGACATGACGCCCTTAGGCGTGGAGACAATTGAAACACCGAGGCCGTTACGCACCGAAGGAATATCCTTCGAAGCCATATAGACCCGGCGACCCGGCTTCGACACACGCTTCAAGTCACGAATGACTGGCGTGCCTTCAAAGTATTTCAGGCTGATTGTGATTTCGCCCTGACCGTCAGCGGTCTCAGCTTTCTCATAACCACGGATGTAGCCTTCAGAGGCCAACACATCCAGAACCCATGCGCGCAGCTTGGACGCTGGCGTTTTAACGGTCGATTTGCCACGCATCTGCGCATTGCGAATACGTGTCAGCATATCGCCGATAGGATCGTTCATCATCATCGTGAGACCTCCTTACCAGCTGGATTTAACCATGCCGGGGATCTGGCCGAACGAGGCCAAATCACGCAGCATGATGCGCGAAAGTTTAAGCTTGCGGTAATACGCATGCGGACGACCCGTCAGCTGGCAGCGGTTGTGCAAACGCACAGCCGAACCGTTGCGGGGCAACGCAGCCAGTTTCAAAGTCGCTTTAAAGCGCTCTTCTACTGGCAACTCTTGATTATAGATAACCGTTTTCAAAGCAGCCCGCTTGGCGGCATCGCGTGCCACCAGCTTTGCGCGCTTCACTTCGCGGTTTACCATGGATTTCTTAGCCATATCTCTAGTCCTCCCGCTTACGCTGTGAAGGGCATGTTGAAATTCTTCAACAGTGCCTTCGCTTCCGCGTCGGTCTTCGCGGTGGTGCAGATGATGATGTCCATACCCAGAACTTCGTCGACTTGGTCGAAGTTGATTTCTGGGAACACGATCTGTTCTTTCAAGCCCATAGCATAGTTGCCACGGCCGTCGAACGAGGTCGGCTTCACACCGCGGAAGTCGCGTACACGCGGCAAAGCTATGGTGATCAGACGATCAAGGAATTCGTACATTTTGTCGCCGCGCAAAGTCACTTTGCAGCCAAGCGGCATTTCTTCACGCACGCGGAAACCAGCGATGGATTTCTTTGCGTGGGTGACGACAGCCTTTTGACCAGCGATGAGGGTCAGCTCTTCAGCCGCCTTCTTCACTTTCTTAGTGTCTTTTACAGCTTCGCCAACACCCATGTTGATCACGATCTTATCAAGACGCGGGATCATCATGTCGTTTTTATAGCCGAACTCTTCTTTCAAGGCAGCACGGATCGTGTCCTTGAAAATGCCCTTCAAACGCGGGGTATAGTTTGCTTGGTCCAACATTAGATTGCATCCCCCGTGGTCTTAGCAAAACGCACCTTCTTGTCGCCTTCCATACGGAAGCCAACGCGGGTTGCTTTGCCTTTGGCGTCAAGCAACGCAAGGTTAGACAACTGGATCGGCATCGCTTTAGAAATGCGGCCGCCCTGGTTGCCTTGGCTTTGCTTGGTGTGACGGATGGCCATGTTGATGCCATCAACGACTGCTTTACCAACTTCAGGGTTCACAGACGAAATTTCGCCCTCTTTACCCTTATCTTTGCCGGTCAGCACGACGACTTTGTCGCCTTTTTTCAGTTTCGCAGCCATCAGAGCACCTCCGGAGCCAGCGAGATGATTTTCATGAAGTTCTTCGCGCGAAGTTCACGAACCACTGGCCCAAAAATACGGGTGCCAACGGGCTCACCTTGGTTGTTCAGAATGACCGCAGCGTTGCGGTCAAAACGAATAGCGGTACCGTCTTCACGACGGACTTCTTTGGCGGTACGAACGACGACGGCTTTACGCACGTCACCCTTCTTAACACGACCGCGCGGAATGGCTTCTTTCACCGACACTACAATAATGTCGCCGACCGAAGCATACCGACGGTGCGAACCGCCCAGAACCTTAATGCACTGAACACGGCGAGCGCCGCTGTTGTCAGCAACATCCAGGTTGGTCTGCATCTGGATCATTTGGTTTCTCCCGACCTTTGGGGCTCATCCCCAGGGTTTCGTAAATGGGCTTTAGATAGCAGGGCGCTTACGCGTCCAGAACCACCGTCCAGCGTTTCGTTTTCGAAATTGGCGCACACTCTTCAATACGAACAGCATCACCAACCTTGAATTGGTTGTTCTCGTCGTGCGCCCGGTATTTTTTGGACTTACGAACAGTCTTGTGGAACAGCGGGTGCTTGAAGCGACGCTCAACCGACACCGTGATGGTCTGGTTGTTCTGGTCGCCGGTTACGGTGCCTTGCAGGATGCGTTTTGGCATAAGTCAGGCCCCCTTAGTTCGCTGCGGCGGCTTCAGCCGCCTTTAGGTTCAATACCGTCATGATCCGTGCAACGTCACGACGGACGGCGCGCATACGCGCGGTGTTTTCAAGCTGGCCAGTGGCCTGCTGGAAACGCAGGTTGAAAGCTTCTTTCTTCAACGCGACCAAGCTGTCACGCAGCTGGTCAGGCGTTTTAGCCTTAAGTTCAGTGGCGTTCATGCGCCGTTCCTTTTCTACATCACCGGAGGGCCCGTGAGGGTTACCCTTTGCCCAGTGGAGTCAATGATAGACCAACGAATCCGGTCACCCGGAATCGCTGGATGTGTCCGTATAGGGGAGTGTTACAGAGAGGGCAAGGAGTAAGTGAGGGATTCCTTGGATCGCCAACTCTACTAAGCGAAAGAAAAACTAAGTCTTGTTTCAGGTGATTTCTTAGCGATACAGAATACAGCCCGACTAAACTCACTCCAAATCAAATCGTTCAACGATTGGCTTAAGAAATAGCAATGTTATCAGCGTGAGCAGCTCATTATCCGTAGTAGTCCGCGAAACCAAGTCCGCATTTCTCAAATTTTCATTGTCTAGGATCTGACGCGCTGCGGGTGTTGTTTTGCCGAGAAGTGCAACAGTGACAATTTCACCGCTATCTGCACCATTGCGAAAGGCCTCATGTGATGCCTGTGCTTGGGCAAATTGGCTAAACCGAACGGCCATTTCAGCACCGTTCATATTTGAAAGAGCCGAAAAAGTGTCTTGAAGGATGCGCCCGCTATCCGCTTGGTTAAGACGCCCCTCACCAAGAAAACGCAGAAGCAAACCTGACATAACGCCGAAAAAGCCAAGAACAAACTCATCGTCCCAAAAGCCCGGAGGAATCCCATAGCTATTCTGGAGAACAGCATAGGGCTGACGGACCATATTAATGGTTTGCTGTGTTACCTTTTTTCTATGTCCACCAAACATGGTGCTTCCTCTGTTGCAACTCACACTGACCGTAGCAGCTATCTCTTCTTTTTCATAATAAAAAACCCCGCCGTTTCCAGCGGGGTCTTATTCTTTACCGAGTGCCGACCCAGGAATTACTGACGCAATTCGCTATGCCGCACCTATTTTTTGCCCGAAGGCAAAAAATCTTACCAGTCTTCGCGCTCTACAACGCGGGTCAGGACTGGAAGCTTCATTGCACCAAGGCGCAGGGCCTCGCGTGCAATCACTTCCGAAACGCCGTCGATTTCAAACATCACGCGGCCAGGCTTAACTTTGGCTGCCCAATAGTCGACAGAACCCTTACCTTTACCCATCCGCACTTCGGTCGGCTTGGACGTTACTGGAACATCCGGGAAAATCCGGATCCAGACACGGCCTTGACGCTTCATGTGGCGAGTGATCGCACGACGAGCAGCTTCGATCTGGCGTGCAGTTACACGCTCAGGCTCAACAGCTTTCAGACCAAAGGTACCGAAGTTCAACAGAAAGCCGCCTTTGGCCTCGCCGCTGATCTTGCCTTTAAACTGTTTGCGGAACTTAGTCCGTTTAGGTTGCAACATCTTTTATGCTCCCTCAGTTACGTTCGCGGCGCGGTTGACGCGGAACAGCGCCTTCCTGTGCCTCGGCGTGACGACGATCATGCGCTTGTGGATCATGCTCAAGGATTTCGCCCTTAAAGATCCAAACTTTAACACCGATGATACCATAAGCAGTGGTTGCTTCGTGGTGTGCATAGTCGATGTCAGCCCGCAGCGTGTGCAACGGAACGCGGCCTTCACGGTACCATTCGGTACGCGCGATTTCTGCGCCGCCCAGACGACCAGCTACGTTCACACGGATGCCCAAGGCCCCCATGCGCATCGCGTTCTGGACGCCACGCTTCATAGCGCGACGGAAGGACACCCGGCGCTCCATTTGCTGTGCGATCGATTCAGCAACCAGTTTGGCATCCATTTCCGGTTTGCGGATCTCAACAATGTTGAGGTGCAATTCGGAAGCAGTGAACACGGTCAACTTCTTGCGAAGTGTTTCGATGTCAGCGCCTTTTTTGCCGATGATAACGCCCGGACGTGCTGTGTGAATTGTCACACGGCACTTTTTGTGCGGACGTTCGATGATGACTTTAGAAATGCCCGCTTGCATACATTCTTTATGAATGAATTCGCGCATGCGCAGATCTTCCAGCAACAAGTTGCCATAGTCTTTGCTTTCCGCGAACCAGCGGCTGTCCCAGGTACGGTTAACCTGGAGGCGCATACCGATCGGATTGACCTTCTGACCCATTATGCGGACTCCCCTTTTTGACGTACCAAAATCGTCAGCTGGCTGAACGGCTTCATGATCTTGCCGAACCGGCCACGTGCACGCGGACGACCGCGCTTCAGTGTCAGGTTCTTGCCGCAATAAGCTTCAGCAACGATCAACTCATCCACGTCAAGACCGTGGTTGTTTTCAGCGTTGGCGATAGCCGACTGCAGGCACTTTTTCACGTCCTGAGCGATACGCTTTTTAGAGAAGGTGAGGTCGGCCAAAGCCTTGTCCACTTTCTTGCCGCGGATCAGACCAGCAACGAGGTTAAGCTTTTGCGGCGAGGTACGCAGCATTTTGGCCAGAGCCATTGCTTCGTTATCGGCCACGCGGCGCGGATTTTTTGCCTTGCCCATGACTTATTTCCTCTTAGCTTTTTTATCGGCTGCGTGACCGTAGTAGGTACGCGTTGGCGAATATTCACCAAACTTCTGGCCGATCATTTCTTCGGTCACGTTAACAGGAACGTGCTTTTTGCCATTATAAACGCCGAACGTCAAACCGACGAACTGCGGCAGAATGGTGGAACGACGCGACCAAATCTTGATCACTTCGTTTTTGCCGCCTTCGCGTGACTTTTCGGCCTTTTTCAGGACGTAGCCATCAACGAACGGGCCTTTCCAGATTGAACGTGCCATGTATTAGCGGCCCTTCTTCTTGGCGTGACGCGACCGCAAGATGTACTTATCTGTGGTCTTGTTCGAACGGGTGCGGTTGCCCTTGGTGCCTTTGCCCCATGGAGTAACCGGGTGACGACCGCCTGATGTACGGCCTTCGCCGCCGCCATGTGGGTGATCGATTGGGTTCATAGCCACACCGCGAACGGTTGGGCGGATGCCCTTGTGGCGCATGCGGCCCGCTTTACCAAAGTTCTGGTTCGAGTGGTCAGCGTTGGAAACGGCACCAACCGTCGCCATGCATTCCTGACGGACCAGACGCAATTCGCCCGAAGACAAACGGATCTGTGCGTAACCACCGTCACGGCCCACGAACTGCGCATATGTACCAGCCGCACGTGCAATCTGCCCGCCCTTACCTGGTTTCATTTCGACGTTGTGAACGATCGTACCGATTGGCATGCCCGAAAACGGCATTGCGTTGCCCGGCTTTACGTCGGTCTTGGCGCCAGCAATGATGCTGTCCCCAATGGCCAAACGCTGCGGAGCGAGGATGTAGTTAAGTGTACCATCCTCATATTTTACCAATGCGATGAACGCGGTACGGTTGGGGTCATATTCGATCCGCTCAACCACTGCCGCCATGTCGCGCTTGGTGCGTTTGAAATCAACGATACGGTACAGGCGCTTTGCCCCACCGCCGTGATGCCACATTGTAATACGTCCGGTGTTGTTCCGGCCACCCGATTTGGTCAAACCCTCAGTAAGGGCTTTGACGGGACGGCCTTTCCACAGCTCCGAACGGTCGATCAGAACCAACCCTCGTTGGCCAGGCGTCGTCGGTTTGTACGACTTGAGTGCCATGCTCTCTGTCTTCCGTTAGCTTGGGGGTCGCAAAAAAGCGACCCTAGGTTATAGGGCCCCGAAGGTCCCCAGCAATAATTCGAAGGCCCCAGAACGAATCTGGAGCCTTCAGAATGGAGGCGAACTACCAGACCAGACCCAAAGTGTCTAGAGCAGCCTCCACAAACTTGTAGCAATTGTGGTTTTAGCCTGCCCCGCCGCCCCACGATCAGGACGAGATGCCTTGATCTGCTAATATGCGCCCCGACGATAGTCGAACCAGACTCTCGCTGCGACAGCACAATCAAGATACAATCGAGCTAAGGCGTGAGGCGTGGGCGCAGCGCCCCTATCTTTGGTGATTGACTATGCCTTGTAGGCGCAAACACCCCCACCCCTTGCGAGCGTGGGGTGATCTGCGGCGATGTCACCGGAATCACGTAAAATTTGAGCCTTACTCGAGACTTCTGCCCAGATTGGTCTTGTCGCGGTTACGTTCCCGTCTCTTTCGAGCAATGTTTGCAAAGAAGGAGATCAATCCCATATTTATCGCAGCACCTTATTCAAGCCCCGGTACGGGACCATGATTGTACCCTACGCTTTATAGCATAGCACCGCGACTGGGGGCATCACTTCAAATTTTCCAATTGCTTATAATACCACATACCTAAGGAAATTGCGGTGTTTCCAAACCGCTTTCCAAAAGGAAGCTTTATGTGCCGCACATCTGCAAAGACATCGAATTCATCGGTACGGCGCGTGATCGCATTTGCCATGACCTCGGCAACAATATGTGATGTTGCTACGCCGTGGCCCGAATACCCTTCGGCGAAGTACACATTCGGTGCGATTTGTCCAAGATGCGGAATGCGGTTGATAATAATTCCAGCTTGACCTGACCATTGGTAATCGATTTTGACCCCCTTCAGACGCGGGAACGTGCGTTCCAAGGCTGGCCGCAACTCTGTCTCAACAGCGGTCGCGCTATGTCCATTGCCGCTATAATTCGTTCCGCCCCCAAAGATCAGGCGCTTGTCTGCCGAGAGACGGAAATAGTCCAAAACCATCCGGCAGTCATATACGGCAATGTCATGCGGGTTGATTTTTTGGGCGATCTCCTCGCCCAGCGGTTCCGTGGCCATAATCCCAAGGGACGCGGGAAACAACGCGCCCTTCATGTCGCCTTGGGCGAGGTGATGATAGGCATTTCCCGCCAGCAGAACAGTATCCGCTATGACCTGTCCTTTCTGCGTTTTGACGATTGGGCGTTTGCCATGCACGATCTGTGTAACCCGCGAGCCGCAGAAAATCTGCCCGCCCAATGAGCGCACCGCATCCGCCTCGCCCAAACACAGGTTCAAGGAATGGACATGCATGTTTCGACGATTTAGCAGGCCGGCAGGATATAAATCGCTTTCGAGATAGTGCTTAACATCCGCGCCTTCGATCAATTCAACCTGATGTTCCATCCCGTTTTCACAGGCTTCCCGATACATGTCCTTGAGGCCCGGAATGTGCGAGGGTTTATACGCGGTAAGCATATGCCCATGCTTAAGATCGCAGCGGATGTCGTATTTCTTGACGCGCGCCTTGATGATGTCATGCCCGCGCCAGCGCAGATCCCAAACGTATTTCTTGGCGTCCGCGCCCAATTTCCGTTTGAATTGGCGTTCCATCGCCTTGTCCCCAGAAAGCGATCCAGTCACCTGCCCGCCATTGCGCCCCGTTGCGCCCCAACCGATTTGGTTTGCCTCAAGCACCGCAACGCGCAGGCCCCGTTCACACAATTCTAGCGCCGAGTTGATGCCCGTAAATCCGCCGCCAATGATGACAACATCGACATCGATATCGCCATCCAGTTCAGGATAGGCCGCCGTTGGGTTGGCGCTCGCGGCATAATAACTTTTGCAATGCGGTTCAGCCATTTACGTAAATCCTTCAATAAACAATGCCTAGACGACTTAGACTGCGTCGAGATACGCCTGATACTCTACATCCGAAGCCACTGATTTAAAAACATTCTGCTCTTGCCTCTTGCAGGCCGCAAACATTGAAATCAGCGACGGCGCAAAAATCTTGGCTGTCATCTGGCCTCGTTCAAATGCCTCTGTTGCATCGCGCCAATCGAGGGGAAGCTGCGTTGCTTTTCCCTCATGTGCATTGCCATTTAGCGGCTTGGGCGGTGTCGTTTTTTCGGACATCCCGATAAATGCCGCCCCAAGAATTGCTGCTAGTACCAGATAGGGGTTTGCATCCGCACCCGCGACCCGATGTTCAATGCGGCGCGCAGCATGGGCGCCGCCCGGGATGCGGATTGCGGCGGTGCGGTTCTCATAGCCCCAAGCCGCCGTTGTTGGGGCAAGGCTGCCCAGACAAAGCCGCCGATAGGAATTCAAATGAGGCGCGAAGATCAGCGTTGTCTCGGGCATCGCATTGAGCAACCCGCCGACCGCATATTTCAAAAGATCAGACCCGTCTTCGGTTCCGTTGTTGAACACATTGTCACCGTTGCTATCCAACATGCTGAAATGCACGTGAAAGCCGTTGCCCGCCTCATCTTGATAAGGTTTCGCCATAAAACTGGCCGAGAACCCTTGATCGCGGGCGCAGGTTTTGACGATTTGTTTTAGGATAGCGGCATCATCCGCAGCCCGCAGAGCATCGGCGACATGGCTGAGATTAAATTCGAATTGGCCGGTGCCGCCCTCGGAAATCGCCGTTTCAACTGGCACATCGCAGGCGCTGGCCATCGCGTATACTGCATCCAGAAAGGGCGAAACTTTGGCAATTTCGTCCAACGAATAGATCGCGTCGGCGCGTTTTGGTTTGCCACTGCGCAGGTCGGCAACCGGAGTCGCCCGAACGCAATTTGGATCGACCAAGTGAAACTCTAACTCGGTCGCGACGACCGGAGTTAACCCGATATCAGTGAAACGTTGCAGCACATTGGCAAGCGCGCGGCGCGGGTCGGCCAGAAACGGCGTTCCGTCCTCTAGGTTCATCCACATCGGGATCAGGGGGCAATTGCCCGCCGCCCCGATGATCGGCAACGGCCCACGTCCTGTTGGTATACATACACCATCCCTGTCACCGCCCTGCATGACCAAGGAATTGCCATCAACATCCGTGCCCCAGATATCAACGCCAATACTGGACATTGGCATCCGAAAGGCGCCCGATGCCAATTTGTCCGCTAACGCTGCGGGAAGTCGTTTGCCACGAAGGCAACCGTTCAGGTCAAACACACCCGCAAGAATACTGTGGCCCGTTTCTGTCATCGTCATAATTCATCCTTTGGGCCCACTGTTCCGAAATGCCATAGTGCGCCCCATATGTGTTATAACATTGTTGCAAATGCTATAACACATGTAAAGCCTGTTTTCTGAAAAGACTCTGGCGAAAGTTGGCGTTCAGGAAAGCACGAGAAAAGCATAGAGCGGCCCGATGAGGGCACTCTGTTTATCTTGGCTTAGACGTTTTCGCGGATAACGTAGATTTTCTTGGTCGGCGTGATCACGTTCCAAACATAGGTATGACCGGGCCGCATGATAAAGCTATCGCCGAGGGTAATCCGACGGGGAGCCTTGCCTTCCTCAATCAACTCGGACTCGCCTTCGATGATCGTGCAGACTTCCCAGGTTTCTTTGACAACATGCCAAGAGCCGACCTGAACTTCCCAAATGCCAGTGCTAACCGTGCCATCGGGGGTGCCTTCGATCTCCCAAGTCTTGTTGGTTGGCGCGCCATCAATGATGCGTTCCGCCAAAGGCGAACCCACTTCAGGCTCTCCAAGCGCGCTCACGTCGTAGTAATACAATGCATCCATCTTCTGTCCTCTCTGGTGGAAAAGCGCTTCATTTTGCAAGACTCCTCTGATGTGCCAAAGCAAAGCCATTTTCAGACAGCGCGGTGAAGGCACGGTTGGCCCAAAGAATCCCGATATCGCATGAGCCGTTTTCAAAGGATTCGATCGACTGGCCACCGCTGGACCACCATGTGATGCTGTCCGAAATCGCATCGAGTTTTTTCAGCGCACGATCAACATCCAATGGATAGAGATCGGCAGCCGCTACGCCATCGGCCAGCAATGCGGCCTCAAGCGTCCAGCCATATTGCGGATTGTTAAAGAAGCAGCGCTTGCCGGGGAATGTTTCGGTATCCCACAGATCGGCCATCTTTGATGGTTTTGTGTCGGGGTATGCGGAATCGTCCCACGCAAGGACCATGCCGAATGTACCGACTTGGATGCCATACTCATCATAGGTGCCGTCGACAAGATCGCCCACAGGAACAACCGAAGTATCAATCTTTTGCAGCAATCCGCCAGCCGCAGCGACCGAGGCGTCATTCATAGTTGGGAAAAGGATAAGGCTCCACGGCATCGAGCCCGCCTCTGCCGAAGCAAAGAATTTTGTTGCGGAATCGTTATAGTCATCAACAACATTCGCGCCGGTATCGTCCGTGAAATCCTTGAACAGGGTCGCGGCCTCGGCCTCATAGACCACACCGCCGCTGGTGTCATAAAACAGGACATCGCCCGATTGCGCGCTGACTGGCTGGGCGCTGACCGCAAGCATTGCGGCAAAAGACGCGGTGGTAAAGAGAGTGAAATAGTTTTGTTTATTTTTCATTAGGGCCTGTGGACATTCAGGATTACCATTGGGCCTGATTTCTGATTCAAACTTCCAAAATGGAGGTTTGAATGAACGAGCAACGGTTTGTGGTGTCGGACATCTTGTGGCAGCGGCTTGAGCCACATCTTCCGGGTAAGGTCAGTGATGCCGGAGTCACTGCAAAGGACAATCGCATGTTTCTGGAAGCGGTGTTCTGGCGGGTGCACACCGGGTCGCCGTGCCGCGACCTGCCGCCTGCCCTTGGTCACTGGAACAGCCAGTTCCGGCGGTTTCGCCGGTGGGCCAGGGCCGGAGTATTCGAGAGTCTTTTCAAAGCTATGAGCGAAGACGTCGACCTCGAATACGCGCTTATCGATGGAACAATCGTTCAGGTCCACCAAAAGGCAACCGGCGTAAAAGGGGGACTCAACATCAGGCCATTGGGCGCTCGCGCGGCGGATTAACGACTAAAATCGTGGCATTGGTGGATGCGCTCGGCAATCTAGTGCGCTTCCTGCTGCTGCCGGGACAAGCGCATGATATGAAAGGTGTCGCGCCGTTGATCAGGGGCGTTTCTTTTGACGCGCTGCTCGCGGACAAGGCGTTTGACGCGGACTGGCTGTTAAAAGACCTCGACCAGCGCGGTGCAACCGCCGTGATCCCGCCCAAGGCCAACCGAAAAATCCAGCGCGATTATGACGTGGAGGTCTACAAGTGGCGGCATCTGGTGGAAAATTACTTCGCAAAGATCAAAGAGTTCAGAGGAATAGCCACAAGATACGACAAAACCGATTGCAGTGTAAACTCACGGCGAAGCGCAATTTCTTTGAAACCTGTTTATCTGGGTGACGTCTCCTTTTCCAACAATTTTTCTCGGAAGACCTCAGCTGGCGTCTGATAACCCAAACACTTTCGGGGCGTGGTGTTGAGGCGATCGCAAATCGACCTTAGATATCGATTTGTGAACGCCGTGGGGTCGACCTTGCGCGGTAAATATCGACGGAGTCGGCTGTTGGTATTTTCGACAGTTCCCTTTTGCCAAGGCGATTGCGGATCACAGAACCATGGATCGACGCTCAGGCCTGCCTTGAGATGGCGCCATGCTGTGAACTCTGTGCCACGATCAAAAGTAATTGAGCGGTGTGCATTCGCGGGCAGGGGAGAAAGGCTGCCTATCAGGCCCTCCATCACGGGTTTGGATTGTCGGTCTGGATTCTTCAGCACAATTGCAAATCGGCTGACGCGCTCTACCAATGTGGTAATGTTGGTCGAGCCAAATTCCTTACGAAACATTACTAAGTCGCACTCCCAGTGGCCAAACTGGTTGCGATCGGCGATCACACTAGGGCGATGCGCGATAGCCAATTCATCAAGAAACCTGCGCCCATGGTGCTTGCGCGTCCCGCGTGGTCTGCGGCGGTGACGATGCTCTGGCAGGTGGATATAAAACTTCTCGGCCCGGCCATCTTTGGAATACGCATAACGATAGATCGTCTCGTGGCTCACGCGCATCGGATGGTTCTCCAAACGCATACGCCCAGCGATCTGTTCTGGCGACCAACCGGCGCCAAATCCATCTCGGACTGCGGCCATAAGCTCAGGGTAACGGATCAGTTTACGATGAACTGCTCGGCGCTGTTCGTATTTGTCCTGCGCATTCACAGCATGATAGCCGTTAAGCTCCGGCAGTTCGGTGTCAGAATAGTAGTTTCGTCTGATCTCGCGATAGATTGTCGAGGGCGCACGATTTAGATTCTGTGCTATCTCCTTCACGGTCAATTTAGCTTGAAGCCATTTTGCCAGCCTACGACGTTCTTCGAGATCCAGGTGAGGGTAGGTGCGTCCCATTGGTCAACTCCATGCAATACTCTGTTATAGTACAGAATTTGCACTTCATTTGTGAATCCACCGGGTCCAGATCGGCGGTGCATTGCATGCCGTTAACCGCGACCTGCACGCTGTGTCGCTGACCAAGAAAGCGGCTGTCGGTCACAATGGCGGTCGTGATTTTATCGTGCCCATCCGGCACAGTATCGCCGCTCAGGACCAACTGTTCCGGCCGAACCGAGCAGTAGGCCGTCGCAGATGAGCCACCTGCGCCCGCCCTTGTGGCGATCATCGCTTCGCCAATACGGGCGACTGTACCCGCGGGGCCATGATTGACCACCTCGGCAGGAAACAGGTTTGTTCTGCCCAAGAACTTTGCCACGAACAGGTCTTTGGGCGCGCGATAGAGCTCCTCGGGCGTTCCAATTTGAGACACTTTGCCATCGCGCATCAAACCGATACGGTCCGACAGAACAAATGCTTCATCTTGGTCATGCGTCACATAGATCGCGGTTGTCTGCGATTCGCGCTGGATGCGGCGAATTTCGCCGCCCAAATCCTCGCGCAGCGCACGGTCAAGCGCCCCCAGGCGTTCATCTAACAGCAACACACGAGGGCGTTGTGCAAGGGCGCGGCCAAGCGCGACGCGCTGTTGTTGGCCGCCAGACAGTTGCGCCGGATACCGATCGGCCAACCCTCCCAGCGCAGTAAGCTCGATCATTTCGGCCAAACGTGTGGCGCGCAGCCTCTCGCTGACTTTGCGTGCCTTCAGACCGAATTCGATGTTCTCCGAGACCGTCAGGTGTGGGAACAGCGCATAGTTTTGAAAGACAAAGCCGATGTCACGCTTTTGCGTCGCAACATGCGTCACGTCAGAGCCGTCAATTTCGATACGGCCCTGCTTGGGTTCCAGCAACCCTGCAATAATACGCAACAGCGTTGACTTACCAGAACCTGACGGCCCGATGAGCGTGAAAAACTCTCCCGCTTTTACCTCGATTGCCACATCTTGAAGCGCAGGCGTGCCATTGTAATCGAGGTGAATATCTGATGCGGCAACGCGACCCAAGCTGGTCTCATTTGACTGTAATAGGTTCGTCATGTTTTCTCCCGAACAACAAGGCGTCGCCGCGCGCAGATCGATCCAACGACCCCGCGCAGGGCAACGATAGCGACAACCGAAATGATGAGCAGAGACGCAACGGCAGGAACCGTCGGCACGACACCGCTTTCGAGGTATTTATAAATCGTCACGGGCAGCGTCTTGGTCGGGCCCGTTTGCAGGAACAGTGCAAGCACCACCTCATCCCATGAGGTCACAAAGGCGATGGCAAAGGCCCCGACGACGCTGGGCATAATTCCGCGCACCACCACACTCCAAAAGGCACGGGTGCGTGACACGCCCAATGTCCAAGCAGCCTCTTCGACGCCGCGATTAGCACCAGCCATTGCCGCAGCAATCAATGCATAGGCAAGCGGAGCCGCAATCACGGTATGCGCCAGAATAAGCCCGATCGTCGTGCCCGTTAGCTTCAGCTTCAGCTCTACATCAAAGATACCGATCGCCAACAAGATCGCCGGCGCGATGATCGGGGCAAGCGCAAGCCCGCTGATCACGGCCTTCCATGTCGTCGAGGCCATGCGGCTTGTGACGCGGGCCAGCACGAGACCGATGACCACCGAGAGCGCCGCAGTTCCTGTACCGACAAAAATAGATTGCGCGATTGGGCCAAGCCAGATTTTCGTTGTAAAGACCTAGGCGAACCATTTCAGCGTGAAGCCCCGCGGCGGGAAGACGACTGTCCCCGTGTCGCCAATGGAGAGTGGAAAGACGAACAGAACAGGAATGACCAAGGTCGCGATTGTCACGGCGGCACACAGGGCCGCCACGATCATCGGCGGTGACCATCTGAACGGCAGCTCTGCGCTCACACCCTTGGCCTGCACAGACCCGACGCCGCCTGCCTGAAAACTCCCCGCCGTTTTCAGAACGCCAACATAGCAAATCGCAGTTGCGACCAGCAGCACAACCCCCATGGCGCTCGCGATTCCCCAGCGGAAAATGTCAATTTGTTGCTGGATGAAAACGGCTATCGTTTGATCGCGCGGGCCACCAAGGATCGCCGGAACGACGAAGAAACTGAGCGAAAGGATAAAGATCAGCAACGCGCCGCTTAGCAGGGACGAACTGACCATCGGCAGATAGACCCGAAAGAAGGAATATGAGGCGCTCGCCCCCATCGTGCGCGCAGCAAGTAAAGGGTTGCCGTCAAAAGAGACCATGCCCGCATATAAAATAAGGAAAATATACGGCAGCAGGTACATGACCGTACCCACAAGAACCCCCGCCTGCGTGTAAAGCAGCGAAAACTCACCAAAGCCAAGCGCAAGCCTGACCTGATTTATGGGCCCGTTAGGTGCAAGTATCGATGTGACAGCGAACAAACGCACCACAATAGAAACCCAGAACGGCACGAGAATTAACAAAAGCAGAATGGACGCAGGCCGCCGGTTTAGCCGTGATATGAAATAGGCCGTGGGGAACGCCAATGCGGTTGTTATGACCGTCGAATACAGCGCCAACTTCAGGGTCCGCAGCTCAACCCGCAGCAGAAAGTCATCGCCGAACAATTGCCTGAAATTACCAAACGTAAGAATCAGGTTTGCGAGATCGAGCTTTCCGTTGGGGGATAAACTGCGCAGAACGACAGTCGAAATCGGCCAAATGAAGAAAATGAGATAGAATGCTATGATCGGTGCAAGCATTGCCCAATGCGCGATCAGCGCCCGAGTACGCGGAGAGATGGGTGTTGTCATAGCCACACCCAGTCCCGTGAGGGCTTGCCACTTGATGTAGCTGGATAGCCTCGTTGGCCCCGCCTCCCCCTTAGGTCTGGCGCGCCTCGCGCGGGCGGATCGATCTTTTGTGATGGCATTACGTTCTCCCGCATTCGTCGAAGCATTTCCTGCAACGAATCTGCGATCGCACTTTCATTGCTATAACTGCTAGACACATGTTATAACACACGTAAACAAACTACGTGATTTTTTTTGGTACTCACACTACGACTGCAAATATTGTAAGCACTTTGAAAATATAATTTGGATAGGGAGCAATATGGAGTACGAGGCAACGACCGCATCGGAGTCAATTTTTGGGCGATTGCAGCAAAAATTGTGCGAAGGAAGTTTTCAGCCGGGCGAACGCATTTCCATCCGTGCCCTCGCTTTGGCAGAAGGCACAAGCATCATGCCCGCGCGGGATGCTGTGCGGCAGCTTGTTGCGACGGGCGCTTTGCAGTTCATCGATAGCCGCTCTATTATCGTGCCCAAGTTGACCTCTGAAAGTCACCAAGACATCCTGAATGCCCGCATCTATCTTGAAGGCGAACTCGCGACGAAGGCGTTTCTGCATCTGACCCAAGGTGATCTGCAACAGTTGCGAGAGATCGACGAAGCAATCAACAAGGCCATTCTCGAAAAAGATGTTTCAAGTTACATGCGAAACAACCACGCCTTCCACTTTCTGATCTATAACAAAGGCATGTCGCCAATCTTATTGAACCTGATACAAATCCTCTGGATGCGTTACGGGCCGTCCATGCGGTTTATCAGCGAGAAATACGGCGCGACAAACTTTGCAGACGATTTCCATCGTGAGATCACAGATGCACTCAGCGCAGGTGACTTAACACGGTTTGCGGCGGCCATTCGGGCAGATATCAAACAAGGAATGGACTTCATTATTGAATGAAGCTGGTTTGGGCGTGTTTATCGGCCCGGTGGAACCTGCTCAGGACAAGCCGCCAAAGCATATGCGTCAACGCCGATACAATTCCGTATCGGCCCCAAATTAGACCCTTCAGCAAGAGCTGCGCCGCATCCCTTCAACACCACCAAGCTCCCGCCGGCGGCCCCACAGGGCCAAGAACGTCATCGTTCCGAGCTCGCGGATCAGAGTGCCGGAGCGATCACACAGAGCAGCTCAAACATAATAGATGCCCCAAGAAACGCGGTATTGCCCGATGGATCAAAGGGCGGAGAAACCTCGACCACGTCGGCGCCAACGATGCGAACGCCTGACAGGTGACGGACCACTTCAAGCGCCTGATAGCTGTTCGGCCCGCCGATCTCTGGTGTGCCTGTTCCGGGCGCAAAGGCTGGATCTACAAAATCGATGTCATAAGAGATATAGGTGTCGCCATCGCCTGCAATCGCACGCGCTTCGGCCATCACATCGCTGACGCCCCGCGTGTGAAACTCATCAATCGGAATGACACGAATACCGACGCTATCGGCAAAATCACGGTCCTCGTTGTCATAGGTCGTACCGCGAATCCCAATCATGCAGACTCGTTTCGGGTCAAGAAGCCCCTCTTCGACCGCGCGGCGAAACGGCGTGCCGTGGGTGTATTTCGTACCGCCAAAATAGCCATCGAACAGGTCGGTGTGGCTGTCAAAATGGATCATTCCTACAGGAGCCTTTTGCGCAACCGCACGCAGGATCGGCAGGGTCGACAGGTGATCGCCGCCCGCGGTCAGCGGAAGGATGCCCTGCGCAAGAACCTGACGATAGAACGCCGTGATACGCGCAATGCTATCCATAATATCGGCCGGATTGGGCGGCACATCCCCAAGGTCGGCACAGTTTGCCAGCTCAAAGGGGCGCACACCGGTTATGCCATTCTGCGCACGGATCATTGTCGACAGGTCGCGCAGCTGGCGGGGGCCGTGACGCGGGCCGGGCCGGTTGGTGGTGCCACTGTCCCACGGCACGCCGATCAGGCCGATCTGAACCTCGTGCAGTCGCGCATCCCCCAGCGGAACATGTGGCAGGCGCATAAACGTTGGAATACCCGCAAAGCGCGGCAGGTCAAAACCGGAAACGGGTTGAAAAAACGGATCGCTCATCTTGTTACTTTCAGATTTCCAGCCCTTCGTATCGGCCTGAGGACTAGCTCAATCGTTATCGATGTTGCCCCGCTCATGCAAGGGTGCCACGCAGGTTCTGGACTTCAGGCATATGCGGCCAACCCGATTAAACGGCAAAGTCAAACGACTTGCATCGGTCTAACGGTCAAAAACTCGACCTACATCCCTGCAACAGAATAGGCGCAGATCCATAACGGCAAATGCCTTACGAAGTGCTTGGGCCGTTAAAACCGCTGCACTTTGAGAATGCAACGGTCCAGCACAGCCCATGCCGTCACCCTTGCGTGGCAAACATCGGCCCGCCACGCCAGCGCGGAAAGCCATAGCCATGAACCTCGACCAGATCGATATCTGCTGCGGTTTTTGCGATACCTTCTCGCAAAATCTCCTGCCCTTCGGCTGCCATTTCCGCGACCAAAACCTTGGCGATTTCAGTCTGGGTAAGGGGCGCAGACGGCGCGACCTTGCTGGCCAGCAGCGCTGTCACTGCGGCCGAGAGTTGCGGCTTGCGGTCACCGGGCGCATAATCATACCAGCCACCGCCGGCTTTTTGCCCTTTGCGGCCCGCCTTTACCAGAATATCACCCAAGGCCTCGGGCACAGTTTTGCCCATGGTCCGCGCGCCTTCACGTTGCATAAAGGCGATGTCCAACCCGCCGAGATCCTGCGCCTCGAACGGCCCCATTGCAAAGCCGTAGCCGCGCATAGCAGCATCAATATCGACAATTTTGGTCCCTTGCCGCACCAAGATCTCTGCCGCCGCGCGATAGCGTTTCAGAATGCGATTCCCAATAAAGCCTTCGCAAATCCCCGATTGTACGGGAATTTTCTTCAACCGCTGCGCCAAGGTAAAAGCAGCCGACAACACGGGTGCCGACGTATCCTGGGTTGGCACGATTTCCAGCAATTTCATGATATTGGCCGGGCTAAAGAAATGCAGGCCAATAAAGCGTTCGGGGTTAGGCAGGCCTTTGGCAACCCATTCAGGGTCAAGGTATGAGGTGTTGGTCGCCAGCACGGCATCAGGGCGGCAGACAGCACCAAGCTGGGCAAAGACGGCGCGTTTGACGTCGATATCCTCAAACACCGCTTCGATCACCAAATCCGTATCGGCCAGCGCGCTATAGTCAGTAGTGGCAATCACTCCGTCCATGCGGTCATCCAAGGCCGCATCAGACATTAACCCGCGTTTGACAGCACCGTCAAAAATACCGCGCAAGTTCGACACGCCGCGCGCAAGAGCCGCCTCGTCGCGCTCGACCATGGTCACGGGCAGGCCTGCATTCAGCAATGCAGCGGCAATGCCTGCACCCATCGTGCCGCCGCCAATCACCGCCGCGGTTTGGATCGGGCTAGCGGCCACATCGCGCAGATGGGCCGGACGGGGCGCTGCACGTTCTGCAAAAAACACATAGCGCAGGGCTGCGGCCTGATCCGATCCACGCAATTCCAAAAAGGTTGCGCGTTCAAACTGCATGGCCGTTTCAAAATCTGAGTCGACCGCGCAGCGCAGTGCGGCCAAGGCGCGCAATGGTGCCGCAGCCCCTTTGGCCGCTTTGCGGGTGGAGATTTCAGCGGCGGTCCAGAACCCTTCGCCAACCTGTGCAGGTGCGCGGGCGCAAAGCGGAAGCGGCATCGCACCCGTTAGCCCCTTGGCAAAAGCTACCGCTTGGGCCTGTAGATCATCCCAAAAGGTGGCATCGACAAGGCCCAACGCCAATGCTTTGGCCGCTTTGACCGGCTTGCCTGTCGTCACCATATCAACCGCAGCCTGCACCCCGATCAGGCGCGGCGTGCGCACGGTGCCACCTGCGCCAGGGATGATGCCAAGCGTTACCTCGGGAAAACCCATAGAGGCCGTCTCAAGCGCCACACGAAAGCGGCAGCCAAGGGCAACTTCCAAACCGCCCCCCAGCGCCGAGCCGTGAATGGCGGCAACCCAAGGTTTCTGCGCCGCCTCGATCCGTGCGACCAGATCGGGCAGATGAGGCGGCACGGGGGGCTTTCCGAATTCGCCGACATCAGCCCCAGCGATAAAGGTGCGGCCCGCGCAGATCAGCACCACCGCGCGCACGGCGCTGTCGGCATCCAACGTGGCGACGGCATCCCACAAAGCTTGCCGCAAGGCATGTCCAAGCGCGTTGACGGGTGGGTTATCGACGGTGACAATGGCGATATCGCCGCTGTGACTGATGGAAACGGTCATCTTATATCCCCAAATAGGCTTCACGAATGCGCGGATCGGCGATCAATTCTGCCGCCGGGCCGTTCATCGTGATTTTGCCGGTTTCCATGACATAGCCACGATCCGCAATTTTCAACGCGCCAAAGGCGTTTTGTTCAACCAGCAAGACCGTCACATCCACCGCCTTTAAACCGCTGACCACGTCAAAAATCTGCTGCACCAAAATCGGCGCAAGGCCCATCGACGGCTCGTCCAGCAACAAACAGCTTGGCCGCCCCATCAAGGCCCGCGCAATCGCGAGCATCTGCTGCTGGCCGCCCGACAGGCCGCCCGCCGCCAGATTGCGCTTTTCCTTCAAGATCGGGAACATCTGGAACGCGTCTTCCATATCACGATCGACACGCTCATCGCTGAACAGGAACGCCCCAAGACGCAGGTTCTCTTCAACCGTCAGATTGGTGAAAATCTGCCGTCCCTCGGGCGATTGCGCAAGGCCGCGGCGCAAACGTTTGTAGCCGGGAACCGTGGTAATCGCATCGCCGCGAAAGGTGATGCTGCCACCCGATACCGGCTGCACGCCAGACAAGCAGCGCAGCAGCGTGGTTTTGCCCGCGCCATTGGCCCCGACCACGGTGACGATCTCACCCGAATTCACGGTCAGATCAATGCCGTGCAACACCTCAATCCGGCCATAGCGCGACCGCAAGCCTTCAACTGTCAGCATGTTCCGCCTCCTGCGTTCCAAGATAGGCCGCGATGACCTGCGCGTTCTGACTGACTGTGGCTGGGTCGCCCTCGGCGATTTTTTCACCATGGTCCAGCACGACGATATGGTTTGAAATGCGCATGACCATTTTCATATCATGCTCCACCAGCAAGATTGCGATACCTTCGGCGGCAACCTCGGCGATCAGGCGGTCAATCTCTTCGGTTTCCACGGCGTTACACCCCGCGGCAGGTTCATCCAGCAGCAAAACGCGCGGGGAAAGTGCCAAAGCGCGGGCAATCTCTAACCGTTTCAGCGCACCATATGACAGGTTGCCCGCCTCTTGTTCGGCGGCGCGCCCAAGGCCAACGCGGTCTAACAGCTTACGCGCGCCTGCCTCTGCGGCTTTGGCCCGCTTGCGCGACGATGGCAGGTTCAACAGGTCCGCCAGCACCGCCCCGCTTTCTTGCAAGTGGTAGCCCGCGATAGCGTTTTCCAGCACCGTCATTTGCTGGAAAATCTGAAGGTTCTGAAACGTCCGCGACAAACCGCGCCGCGCCAGCAGATGCGGTTCCATCCCGGTCACGTCCTCGCCTTCCAAGACGACCTTGCCACTGCCGGGCAGATAGATGCCCGAAATCATGTTGAACAGCGTGGTTTTGCCCGCACCATTCGGGCCGATCACCGAAACAATCTCACCCGGTTTTAGCGAAAAGCTGACATCATGCACAGCACGCAAGCCGCCAAATTCGATGCCCAACCCTTTGATCTCTAACAGGCTCATGTGTCTTTCCCCCGCATCAGGCGCAGAATGGATGGCAGCAAACCATCGCGCATAAAGATCATGACCAGCATCATCACCAGCCCCATCAGCAACATTTCATATTCGGCAAATACGGTCAGAAGC
The DNA here is from genome assembly GCF_052119765.1 of Pseudorhodobacter sp. W20_MBD10_FR17. NCBI lineage: Bacteria > Pseudomonadati > Pseudomonadota > Alphaproteobacteria > Rhodobacterales > Paracoccaceae > Pseudorhodobacter > Pseudorhodobacter sp. W20_MBD10_FR17. Next base: position 63,468 of record NZ_JBGQOQ010000013.1, read on the forward strand.
TGTGGCAACATCGTCAGGATCGCCGCGCCAAAGATCGCCCCCAGAACCGAGCCAACCCCGCCCAAAACCGCCATCGTCACCATTTCAATCGAATGCATAAAGCCCGCGACATCAGGCGTGATGAACTTGTTTTGCAGGGCCAGCAAAGAGCCAGAAACCGAGGCATAGACCGCCGAAATCACAAAGGCCTGAAGTTTCAGCCGCGCCACATCAACGCCCACCGTGCGGGCCGCAATTTCCGACCCGTGCAGCGCGCGCAACGCACGCCCCGTGGGGCTGTTATAAAGGTTCAGCGCAAGCCACGCGCCAAGCAACAGCGCAAGACCGGAGAGCATGTACCAAAACTCGGAATTATTGAGGTCCAGCCCCCAGCCCTTAAGCAGCCCGCGCAACCCCAAATCCGGCACCTGAATGCCATCCGGCCCACCTGTTAGCTGCCGTTCATTGGCCAGCACCATTGATACAAGGATGCCAAAGCCAAGGCTGGCCACCCCAAGGTAATAGCCCTTTAGCCGCAAAATGGGCCGCCCGACCAGATAGGCCATAACAGCGGAAACACCCGCCCCCAAAACCAAGGCAAAGGCCGGATGTAGGCCAAGATGCACAGGCGCCAAAGCGCACGCATAGGCGCCAATCCCGGCAAAACCCGCATGGCCAAGGCTGATTTGCCCAGCATACCCGGTCAGGATAACGATGCCCGTCACAGCGATGCCATTGACGAAAATCAGCGACCCGACACGGAAGTAATAGGACGATGGAAAAAAGAACGGCGTGATGGCAATAAGCAATGCCAAGATCAAAAGTGCGGAATGCTTGCTTGATAGTTTCATCATCACACCCGATCCGTTGATTTTTTGCCAAACAGCCCTTGCGGCATGGCAAAGAGAACGGCCAAAATCACGATAAAGGCAGCCGCGTCTTTGTATTGACTGCTGATGTAACCAGCGGTCAGCGCCTCAAACAGGCCCAGCAAAATGCCGCCGACAAGTGCGCCTTTGGGGTTGCCCATCCCGCCCAGCATTGCCGCAGCAAAACCTTTTAACGCCAGCGCGATGCCTACGTCATAGCTGACCAGCGTGATCGGCGTCACTAGCACACCCGCCAGCGCGCCAATTCCGGCAGATAGGGCAAAAGATAGCGTCATCACCCAATTTGTGTTGATGCCAACCAGCTGCGCGGCCAAACGGTTGTTCGATGTGGCCAGAATGGCCTTGCCCGTCAAAGTCCGTGTGAAAAACAACCAAAGGGCAATGAACACAGTGACCGCACCCGCCATAACCCACAGGCTTTGCGGTAGAATGGTCGCGCCCAATATACGGATCGGCGCATCCCCCGAAAAGGCCGGAAAGCGGTGCAACTGCTTGTCAAACACCAGTTGCGTGACACCGCGAATAAAGATTGATGCCCCGATGGTGATGATAATCAGCGATACAACCGGCGCCCCCCGCGCAGGCTCGATCGCCAGTTTGTTCAGCGCCACCCCAACGCCTGCGGTCACCAGAATGGCGATCACAGCAGCAAGCGGCAGCGGCATACCCGCACCATGCGCAAAAACGGTGATCATGCCGCCCAGCATCACAAACTCGCCTTGGGCAAAGTTCACAACGTCCGAGGCATTATAGATGATGGTAAAGCCCAGCGCGACCAAGGCGTAAACAGCGCCCACGGTCAAACCAGACAGAATGAATTGCATAAGTTCGGGCATCGGATTGCGTGCTCCGGCAAGGTCAGGGAAAGGAAAGGTTTGGCCCTTGATGCAAGAATGCAACCAAGGGCCAAGGATGGCTTACTCGACCAAGGTCCACTTGCCGTCGCGGATTTCCAGCATACGGAAGGCCGACAGATCAAGACCAAGGTGATCTGTTGACGACATGGTATACGTGCCCGTGGTGCCAACAAGGCCGGAAGTTGCCTCAAGCGCGTCACGGATCGCCACAGAGTCGCTGCTGCCAGCGCGGGAAATCGCGTCCACCATCAACAGCACCGCATCATGGGCATAGCCGCCAAAGGTACCAACCGCAGTGCCGGTCTCGGCCTCAAACATCGCCTTATAATCTGCGGCAACCTGCTTTTGCGGATCACTCTCGGGCAGAATATCGGCCACCAACAACGCCGTACCCGGCAAACGCACGCCTTCAGCCGCCGCAACGCCTGCCAGTTCGATAAACCCGTCCGACGCCACGCCATGCGACTGATAGAGCGGCAGATCAATTGCCAACTGGGCATAGTTGCGCGTCACAATCGACGGGCCTTGGCCAAAACCCGGGTTCAAAATGGCCTGAATGCCATCCGCGCCTTTGATATTGGTCAACTGCGGGGTCATATCGGCATCTTGCGGGCCATAGGTTTCGGCGGCCACAATTTCGATCCCGTAATCGCCAACAACCGATTTGCACTGTGCTTCCATCGACGCACCAAAGCCATCAGTGCCGGAAATCATGCCGATTTTGGTGATGTCACGCGCCTTCATATCTTCAAAGATTTTCTGGCAGGCCATACGGTCGGTATGCGGTGTTTTAAAAACAAACCCCTTGACCGGATCAATGATGTCAATCGCACCGGCCAACGAGATGAAGGGGATTTCGGCATCTTCAACCACCGGAATAATCGCCATCGTAGCACCGGTTGTAGAACCGCCGATGATTGCGACAACTTCGTCATCTTCCACCAAGCGCGTGGCAAAAGTGCGGGCCTTGTTCGGGTCACCGCCATCATCATACATGATCAATTCGATCTGTTCGCCATTCACGCCGCCTTTGGCGTTGATGCCGTCGATCATCATTTTCAGGGTTTTCGCCTCTGGGTCGCCCAGAAACGCGGCGGGGCCGGTTTCAGACACCGATGCGCCGATTTTAATCTGGGCAATCGCCGCATTGCTGATGCCAAAGGCCATAAGGGTGGCAAGGGCTGTGGTGGATAGAATTTTCATGGAATCTCCTCCCGAGAGATGGTGGTTTAGGGGTAAAGGTGGAAACGAGCCCTCACTATCGCCAAAGGGCGGTGACTTTGGGCGATCACGTAATTTGCAGGCATACAAACACAGAGGCCCGCGAAAACCGGCGCGAAGCACATAGCGAAACAGCGGTCAAACAACGCCTTCATTTCGGTTCCTCCCCCGCGATGTTGCAGCTTGATGTGGATTATCATTGACCGACCGGTCGGACTATGCAACAGTTTTTTTGTGCTGACATCACAAAATCAGCGTCTGAGGGGAAATTTCGTGACACAATCAAATACCGTGCTGGCTGAAATGGTCGAAGGCGTGCTGCGCCTGACTCTGAATCGCCCGGATAAGTTGAATTCCTTTAACGAAGAAATGCATCTGGCCCTGCGCGCCCAAATTCAACGCGCGCATGAGGATGATGCGATTCGGGCAGTCTTGCTGACCGGGTCAGGGCGCGGTTTTTGTGCTGGCCAGGATCTTGGCGATCGCGACCCGCGCAAAGGTGGCCCTGCCCCCGATTTGGGCCATACGCTAGAGACGTTTTACAACCCGACCCTGCGTCTGATTCGCGGTTTGGAAAAACCTGTAGTCTGCGCTGTGAATGGTGTGGCAGCGGGGGCTGGTGCAAATATCGCGCTGGCTTGTGATATTGTGTTGGCCGCAAAATCGGCGAAATTCATTCAGGCCTTTGCCAAGATCGGGCTGATCCCTGATGCCGGCGGAAGCTGGAGCCTTGCCCGCATTCTGGGGGAACCCCGCGCCAAGGCGCTGGCGCTGACGGCTACCCCTGTGACCGCCCAACAAGCCGCAGATTGGGGCATGATCTGGCAAGCGGTCGAGGATGCCGACCTGATGGAACAGGCGCAGACGCTTGCACAAACACTGGCAGCAGGCCCCACATTGGGCCTTGGCCTGACCAAACGCCTGATCCAAGCTGCCGCGACCAACAGCCTTGACACGCAGCTGGATATGGAGCGCGATTTGCAACAGCAAGCAGGCCGCAGCGCCGATTATGCCGAAGGCGTCACCGCATTTTTGGAAAAACGCAAAGCAGAGTTTAAAGGTAAATGAAGCCAGTCTCCGACATGACCCCGCAAGAATTGGCCGAAGCCTCGGCCGCTGCAATGTGGAACGACGACAGCGCCAGCCAACGGCTTGGCATGTCGCTGGATCATATCGCGCCGGGCGTGGCCACGCTGTCCATGACCATCACCGCCGATATGTCGAATGGTCACGGCAATTGCCACGGCGGCTATATGTTCACCCTTGCCGACAGCGCCTTTGCCTTTGCTTGCAACAGCTATAACCAAATGGTCGTGGCGCAGCATTGTTCCGTCACCTACCTCATGCCCGGCCGCATCGGGGATCGCCTGACCGCCACAGCGGTTGAGGTATCGCGTAAGGGCCGATCCGGCATTTATGACATCCGCCTGACCAACCAAGACGGCGCGCATATCGCCGAGTTTCGCGGCCATTCCCGCAGCGTCAAAGGCACACATTTACCCGATTAAGTAGCTATTCCAAGGGAGGAAACCATGGAAAATCTAACCCCGAACAAGAAAGATCTGGACCCGATAGAAATCGCCTCGCGGGATGAAATTGCGGCGCTGCAATTTCACCGGATGAAGCGGTCTTTGCGTCATGCCTTTGAAAACTCGCCGTTTTACCGAAAAAGCTTTATCGCGCACGATGTCCACCCAGAGGATTTGAAAACCTTGGCCGATATCGCCAAGTTTCCCTTTACGGTGAAACAAGACCTGCGCGAAACATACCCCTTTGGCATGTTTGCCGTGCCGCAAAACAAGCTTGTGCGGGTGCATGGATCCTCTGGCACGACGGGCAAGCCGACCGTTGTAGGCTATACAGCCGGTGATATCGACAACTGGGCGAATTTGGTTGCGCGATCCATTCGCGCGGCAGGCGGACGGCAAGGCGATATGCTGCACAACGCCTATGGTTATGGGTTGTTCACAGGCGGGCTTGGTGCACATTACGGTGCGGAACGGTTGGGCTGTACGGTTGTGCCGATCTCGGGCGGCATGACAGAACGGCAAGTCACGCTGATTAATGATTTTAAACCCCGCATCATCATGGTCACGCCGTCTTATATGTTGTCGATCTTGGACGAATTCCACCGCCAAGGCCTCGACCCGCGCGAAAGCAGCCTGCAAGTGGGCATCTTTGGCGCCGAGCCTTGGACCAACGCGATGCGCCAAGAAATTGAGCAGGCCTTTGATATGCATGCCGTTGATATTTATGGCCTGTCCGAGGTGATGGGGCCGGGTGTGGCGCAGGAATGCGTAGAAACCAAAGACGGTTTGCACATTTGGGAAGATCATTTCTATCCCGAAATCATCGACCCCGTGACGGGTGAGGTTTTGCCCGATGGCGAATTGGGTGAGCTGGTCTTTACCACCCTGACCAAAGAGGGGCTTCCCATGGTCCGGTATCGCACGCGTGACCTGACACGGCTTTTGCCAGGCACGGCGCGGTCTATGCGGCGGATTGAAAAGATCACAGGCCGGTCGGATGACATGATGATCCTGCGCGGCGTCAACGTCTTTCCCACCCAGATTGAAGAACAGATTTTGAAGTGCAAAGGGCTTGCCCCGCATTTCTATATCGAACTGGGGCGGTCGGGGCGCATGGACAATATGACGGTTCATGTGGAATGCACGGTTGACTATGTCGAGGAAAGCGCCCGCGCCACCTCGGCCAAAGAACTGGCGCATCACATCAAATCGGTTGTTGGCGTGTCCACAAAGGTAGAGGTGCGCGACCCTGCAAGCGTGGGCCGTTCCGAAGGCAAGGCAAAGCGTGTCGTTGACAACAGGCCCAAAGAATGACCGAACGGTCGGTGACAAGTTAGCGGTAACGGGGTATAGGGGGCAAGAGTGCCCCCTTTCGCATCAGCAGTACCCGACACGCCTTATTTCAGAGAGAGACGATGGCAAGAACCAGAGCAAATGATTTTGAAGAAAAGCAACGCGGCATTCTTGATATGGCCGCCAGTGTGTTTGCCGATCAAGGGATGGATAAAGCGTCCATGTCACAAATCGCGCAGGCGGCTTCAGTGTCCAAGGCTTTGCTGTATCACTACTACCCCAGCAAGGACGCGCTGATTTTTGCAATCATCGTGACCCATCTGGAAGGCTTGGAGGCGGCGATTGAACAGGCCGATGACCCAAGCCTGCCGCCCAAGGACCGCTTGCGCAAACTGGTCGGCGCGGTGCTGGAAAACTATCGCGGAGCCGATAACGAACATAAGGTGCAGCTGAACGCAAGTGCGGCCCTGAATGATGTCCAAAAAGCCGAAATCATGGCGATTGAGCGCCAAGTGGTCAAACGCTTCTCTGCCGTATTGCGGGAGATCAACCCAGAACTCGACAGCAAAGAGCGCCCCTTGTTGACGCCTGTGACCATGTCACTGTTTGGCATGATGAACTGGGTTTACATGTGGTTCAAAGATGGTGGCCGGATCAGCCGCGATGACTATGCCGACGTTGCAACCACGCTGATCCTAGAAGGGATCAAGGCTGTTCGGTAAACTTGGTACGTTCCAAGATCAACGGGTCATAGGCCGGGGCCTCGGCGCGGCGGCGGTTTGGTTCGACTTGCGTTAGTGGTTCTGCTGGACGCAGCTTGTCGCGGGCTTCCAGCGCAAGCCGTTGATAAATCGCGGTGCCTTGGCGTTTCCAGTTGATTTCATCCTCACTTAACGCACGGATCACCTTGGCGGGGGAGCCCACAGCAAGGCTGCCTGCCGGTATTTTCGCGCCTGCCTTTACAAAGGCCATGGCGGCGACGATGGTATTTTCGCCCACCACCGCCTCATCCATCACCACGGCATTCATGCCAACCATCGCGTTGCGCCCGATGTGGCAACCGTGCAGCACCGCGCCATGGCCGATGTGGCCACCTTCCTCGATCACCACATCCTTGCCGGGAAAGGAATGGACAACGCAGGTTTCCTGCACGTTTGATCCGGTTTCCAGCACAATGCGCCCGAAATCCCCGCGCAGCACGGCCCCGGGGCCAACATAGCAGGCGGCCCCGATGATCACATCGCCGATCACCACGGCCTCGGGGTGGACAAAGGCCATGGGGTCGATGACAGGCACAATCCCGTCATAGGCATAAATCCGGCTCATGCTGTTGGCCAAACCTTGGCAACCATGGTCAGCACGTCATATTGAGCGACCACTTCGGCCTTTTGGTTGGTGACTTGGCAATCCCATCGCACCTCGCCATGGTCGGCATTGGCGCGCGGGTTGATCTCTTTGCAGGTCAGGCGCACTTGCAAGGTGTCGCCAAAATAAACCGGCGTCAGAAAGCGCATGTTGTCCACGCCGTAATTGGCCAAAACAGGGCCGGGATTGGGTTCAACAAACAGCCCTGCCGCAAAAGAGGCGATCAGATAGCCATGCGCCACGCGGTCATCAAAGAACGGATTGGCCTTGGCAGCCTCGGCATTCATATGCGCATAAAAGGTGTCGCCGGTGAAATTGGCGAAATGCTCGACATCTTCCAGCGTCACCTTGCGCGCGGCGGTAATCAACTGATCGCCGATCTGCAATTCGGCCAACGATTTGCGGAACGGATGCACGCCGCTTTGCGCATCGGCACCTTCCACCCAAACGCCCGTCACAGCCGTCAGCATCCGTGGCGCGCCCTGAATGGCGGTGCGCTGCATATAGTGTTTCACACCCCGCATGCCGCCCATTTCCTCGCCACCACCGGCGCGGCCTGGGCCACCATGCACCAAGCCCGCCAGCGGTGAGCCATGCCCGGTCGAGGTTTTCGCCGACAGCCGGTTGCCAATCATCACACGCCCGTGGAACGGGGCAAGGCCGATCGCGGCCTCTGTCGCCACCGCCTTGTCATTGGTGAAAACCGAGGCCACGAGCGAACCTTTGCCACGCCGCGCCAGCTCTACCGCCTCATCCAGCGTGTCATAGGGCAGGATGGTGGAAACGGGGCCAAAAGCTTCGACATCATGCACGGCATCTGCGGCAAAGGGTTTGTCGCAATAGAGCAGGACCGGATTCAGGAACGCGCCCTTGGTTGCATCACCAGAGCTAACGCGCACGTCGTCCGGGTTGCCCGCGACAATCTCGGCCACAGCTTGCAGGTCCTTGATCCGGCCCCGCACCTCCTCGCGTTGATCAAAACTGGCCAATGGCCCCATGCGGGTTCCCTCCGCCGATGGATCGCCAGGGGCGGTTTTTCCCAAACGGTCACCAAGGGCTTTTGCCAGTGCCTCGGTCATACTGCGCGGTGCTATGACACGGCGAATGGCAGTACATTTCTGCCCGGCCTTCACGGTCATTTCCCGCGCCACTTCACGCACGAAGAGATCGAACTCTTCGGTGCCGGGCGCCGCATCGGGGCCAAGGATCGACGCGTTCAGGCTGTCGGCTTCCATCGTGAAACGCACCGAGTTTTCGACAATCGCCTTGTGGGTCCGCAGCTTGCGCCCCGTCCATGCCGACCCCGTAAACGTCACAGCATCCTGCACGCCCACATGGTCCAGCATATCGCCAACCGAGCCAGACACGAGCTGCAACGCGCCGTCGGGCAAAATCCCTGTCGCAATCATCCGGCGGACCATCAATTCCGTCAGATACGCTGTTTGAGAGGCAGGTTTGATCAGGCACGGCACGCCCGCCAACAGGTTGGGGCCAATTTTTTCCAACATCCCCCAGCAAGGAAAGTTGAAAGCGTTGATATGGATCGCGATGCCTTGCAGCGGGGTATAGATATGTTGCGCCGAAAAGCTGGCATCTTTTGACAAGGGTTCAACGTCGCCGTCCAGTAAAACACGGGTGTTTGGCAATTCGCGCCGCCCTTTGGACGCAAATGTCAGCAGCGTGCCAATCCCGCCTTCAATGTCGATCCAAGCATCGGCACGGGTTGCACCGGTGGCCAAACTCTCGGCGTAGAACTCTTCTTTCATCTCCATCAGCTTTAGGCCAAGCGCCTTAAGCATTCCGGCCCGATCATGGAATGACATAGCGCGCAAAGCCCGCCCGCCTTTGTCACGGCCCCACTCCAATGCTGCGGCAAAATCAACACCGGTTGAATCGATCAGCGCAACGGGTGCCCCGGTCGCCGCGTTCAGCAACGGCACGCCGTCCTTGGTGCCGCTGGTCCATTCGCCACAGACAAAGCTTTGCAGTCGGCGCGGGGCGCTGGTGTGTACGGACATAGGGGGTTTCCTTGTTCAGGGTCGTTTATTTCAGGTTCAACGCGGTCAAACGCGCGTCAATCTGCGCATTCCAGTCGGCCAACAGTGCCTCATTGGCTTGATGCCGCAGGCCAAAGCGTTTCAGTGTGTCAAATCGCGGTGACGCGGCGGTGCCAAAGCTGGCGGCGACACGCGGGTGCCAATAGGCAATGGCAGCGCGGGCCTCGGCACGGTCTTGGTCGGTCGTCACAATGCGTTCCAACCCTTCAAAGCCGAGTTCAACATGACGCGCCTCACGCGGGGCAATTTCACGGAACACCTCGGCCAATGGGGCATAGGACAAGCGGGTGAGTTCGGTCATCTGCACGCCGGTCGCGGTGCCCATCAGCACATTCATTACCACAGCATCGGTCCAACCCGTGATCGGATAATGGAACACCGAAAGCCGCATATCACCGCCTTGGCGCATGGTGCCAATATCCGCGCCCCGCCCCATCCGCGCCGCCCAATCATGGGCCGATTGATAACGTTTGGTGTCGGTGCCAAAATCGCCCATCACAGCCAAAACACGCTCGGCATGATCGGCCTTTTCCAGCGTGATGCGGCAGGCAGCGATCCGTTCCTTGATGCCGGGTGCCCAATTGATCGAGGCGGCAAACCCTGCCGAGCCTGCCAACTCACTATCGACAAAAGACGACATCAGCCGCATCAAATCGGCGCGGTAGCGTGCAGGCACGTTGCCCGGCGAGGTAAGAACGCCGCCTTGGGCAAGGTAGTCTTCGATATTCATCGTGTCAGACATCGCAGGTTCCCCCTTATTCGTCATAGCTGACGACAATTTTGTCGGTCAGCGGATAGGCTTGGCAGCTCAGCACATAGCCCGCGCGGACTTCGTAATCTTCCAGAGCGTGGTTCACGGCCATCTCGGCTTCGCCTTCGATCACCTTGCAGCGGCAGGTCGAACACACCCCGGCCTTGCAGGCGAAAGGCGCGTCAAGATTGGCCTCTAACGCGGCGTCCAAAATCGATTGGCCTTGGCGCGGCATCTCAAAGCTGCGGGCGGCGCCGTCCAGTGTAACCGTCGCCGCCGTACCACTGCCCGGCTTTACCGCGTGCTTGGATACGGCTTTGGCGCGGGCGCGGCCCGGTTGGCCACTGGCAAACAGCTCAAACTTGATCTGCCCATCGGTCAGCCCGTGGTCGCGCAAGGAGGCGGCAATCGCCAGCATCATCGGCTCTGGCCCACAAATGAATGCTGTATCCACCGATTTCGGGTCAATCCATCGCGCAAACAGCGCCTTCATCTTCTCGGCATCTACACGGCCGGTGAACAGGTCAATCTCTTGCCCTTCCATCTCCAACACATGGATCACCGAAAAGCGCCCGAGATAGAGATTCTTCAGATCTTCCAGATCCTCGCGGAACATGATCGAGTTGATCTGGCGGTTGGCATAGACCAGCGTAAAGCGGCTTTTGGGTTCACGCGCCAGCACGGTCTTGATGATGGACAGTAGTGGCGTTATGCCCGATCCGCCAGCAAAGCCGAGGTAATGCTTGTCGGCCGCAGGGTCGATGGCGGTATAAAACTTGCCCATCGGTGGCATGGCATCAATCAGATCGCCGGGTTTCAGTACCTCATTGGCCCAGGTTGAGAACGCCCCGCCCTCAACCCGCTTGATGCCAACGCGCAGCGCGCCATCATCCTTGCCCGCGCAGATTGAATATGAGCGGCGCAATTCCTCGCCGTCAAAGCTGTTGCGGAAGGTCAAATACTGACCTTGGGTGAAATCGAACGCCGCCGCATCTTCGGCGCGGGGCTTTAGCGTGACAACAACCGCATCGCGGGTTTCACGCTTCACATCGGTAACCTCTAGGGGATGAAAACGGGCCATGATTTACTCCGGCATCTTCAGATGCATTTGAAATAGTCGAAAGGTTCCAGACAGTCTTTGCAGCGGTACGACGCCTTGCAGGGGGTCGAGCCGAACTGGCTGACCTTTTCCGTATGGTTCGATCCACAATGCGGACAGGTGACAACAAGGTTAGACGACCCCGCCATCCGTGATATGCGGGCATCAAGGCGGCCATCGGCGGCGGTGCCATCAATCGGTGGGGCAATGCCATAGGCGCGCAGCTTTTCGCGGCCTGCCTCAGAAATCCAATCTGTGGTCCAAGGCGGCGACAAGCGCCGCTCTAGCCGCAGGTTTTCGATGCCATGGTCACGCAGCGCCGTCTCGATATCCAGATTGATGATCGAAGTGGCCGGGCAACCGGAATAGGTTGGCGTGACGGCTACCACCAGCGTGTCGCCCTGCCATTCCACCCCCCGAATAATCCCCAGATCCGTTAGCGAGATCACGGGGATTTCCGGGTCCGGCACCTGCGACAGCCACTCCCAAACTTGATCCGTGGTAGGCTGCATAACCACCCCCCTACCAGCGCGCGCCGGGATAGGCCCGTTGCAAAAACTGCATCTGCGCAAGGATAAAGCCCAAATGCTCGGTATGAACGCCGCGCTTGCCGCCTTTGTGGGCGTAGGGTTCAGTTGGGATGACCAACGTCGCCTCCTCTAACACCGATGTGACCACCGTTTGCCATGCAGCCCGCAGGCTTTCCGGATCAGGGGCAATGCCTGCAGCTGCCACGGCTTTATCCGCCTCATCCGCTAAAAACATCTCACCGGTATAGGACCACTGATCATCCAGCGCCGCCTGCATCCGGGCACGGCTTTCATCGGTGCCATCACCCAAGCGAATAATCAGGTCGGTTGATCGTTCGACGTGATAGGCCACCTCTTTTACCGATTTGGCCGCGATTTCGGCAACCCGTGCGTCAGTCGACTTTTCCAGCGCTTTCAGCATTTCAAAATGCCATGCGTCAAACAGGAATTGCCGCATCAGAGTTTGGCCAAAATCGCCGTTCGGGCGCTCTACCAACAGCAGGTTCCTAAACCCGCCTGCGTCGCGCAGATAGGCAAGGTTATCTGCCGTGCGGCCTTTGCCCTCAACCTCACCTGCCAACCCAAGCCACAGTTGGGTTTGGCCGATCAGGTCCAAGGCGACGTTGGCCAGCGCGATGTCTTCCTCTAGCACAGGCGACAAACCGCACCATTCAGACACACGGTGGCCAAGGATCAGCGTATTGTCCCCCATCCGCGTGAGTAACTCAAACAAAGCGGCGCGATCGACCGCCGTTTCCTGCACAGCCATCACATGTGCCCCACTTCTTCCGGGATGTCGAAAAAGGTCGGGTGGCGGTAGACCTTGGCATTTGACGGCTCAAACAGCGGGCCTTTGTCAGACGGGCTGGACGCGGTGATTTGTGCCGACGGTACCACCCAAATGGACACGCCTTCGTTGCGACGGGTGTAAACATCCCGTGCGTTCAGGATTGCCATTTCCGCATCTGGCGCGTGCAAGCTGCCGACATGACGGTGGTTCAGGCCGTGCTGGCCACGGATAAAGACCTCCCAAAGGGGCCATTCGCTGGACATGAGTTCTCTCCTCCCGAAAACGGGCCTAATTTGGCTGTGGGTTGGGCGGTTGCCCGGTGATTTTATTCAGCAGCAATCTTTGCAGAGGCGCGACGCGCCGCAGCTTTCTTGGCATGGGCGGTCAGCCCATCGCGGAACCACGCGCCATCGTCCCACGCCTTGACCCGCGCGCCCAAACGTTCCTTATTGCAAGGCCCGTTACCGGCGATCACGTCAAAGAACTCGGTCCAATCGGGCTGCGAGAAATCGTAACCGCCCTTTTCGTCGTTCCATTTCAGATCAGGGTCGGGGATGGTCAGGCCCAGATATTTGGCCTGTGGCACGGTTTGATCCACAAATCTCTGACGCAAGCCGTCATTGGTGTCGATCTTGATCTTCCACGCCATGCTTTGCGCCGAATGCACGGAGTCCGCGTCTGACGGGCCAAACATCATTAGGGACGGATACCAAAAGCGGTTCAGCGCGTCCTGCGCCATGGCCTTTTGTTCCGGCGTGCCAGCGGCCATCTTCATCATGATGTCATAGCCTTGGCGCTGATGGAAACTTTCTTCCTTACAAATCCGCACCATAGCACGGCTGTAGGGGCCATAGCTGGTACGCTGCAACGGCACTTGGTTCATAATCGCCGCGCCATCCACCAGCCAGCCAACCGCGCCCATATCGGCCCAAGTCAGCGTGGGATAGTTGAAGATCGACGAATATTTCATGCGACCAGAGTGGAGTTTTTCCAACAGCTCATCGCGGCTGACGCCCAGCGTTTCAGCGGCACAATACAGGTACAAACCATGGCCAGCCTCATCCTGCACCTTGGCCAGCAAAATCGCTTTGCGTTCCAAGGTGGGGGCGCGGGTGATCCAGTTGCCTTCGGGCAATTGGCCGACAATTTCAGAATGCGCATGCTGCCCGATCTGGCGGATCAGCGTTTTGCGATACGCTTCTGGCATCCACTCTTTCGGCTCGATCTTTTCATTCCGGTCAATGCGCTCTTGAAAGGCGCGCTCTTCCGGGGCCATTTCCTCAAGGCTTTTTACGCGGTCGGCGTCCGTCTTTACCATCTGGGCATACATTGCAGTCGTCTCCCTGTTTCAAACGCGTTCGATAATAATTGCGATCCCCTGCCCGACCCCAATGCACATTGTGCAAAGGGCAAAGCGCCCGCCGGTGCGGCGGAGTTGATACATCGCTGTGGTAATCAGGCGTGCGCCGCTCATCCCCAACGGGTGGCCAAGTGCGATGGCACCGCCGTTCGGGTTCACATGCGCCGCATCATCGGGCAACCCAAGGTCGCGCAGCACGGCCAAGGCCTGCGCGGCAAAAGCCTCGTTCAACTCAATCACATCCATCTGGTCCAGCGTCATGCCTGCGCGGGCCAAAACCTTGCGCACCGCAGGGGCCGGGCCAACGCCCATGATCCGAGGCTCAACCCCAGCCGCCGCCATGGCAACGATCCGCGCCTTTGGCGTCAAACCGTGCTTTTTCGCAGCCTCGGCCGAGGCAATCACAAGCGCCGCGGCGCCGTCATTCACACCCGAAGCATTGCCCGCCGTCACCGAAAGATCCGGCCCGTTCACGCCGCGCAAACGTCCAAGCTGCTCGGCCGTGGTGCCGGGGCGTGGATGTTCGTCTGTGTCAACGACCACCGGATCACCCTTTTTCTGCGGGATGACAACCGGCACGATTTCATCGCCGAAAACACCTTTTTCATGCGCCGCAGCCCAGCGCGCCTGCGAACGTGCGGCAAAGGCATCTTGGTCGGCGCGGCTGACATTGTAATCCGCCGCCACATTATCCGCCGTCTCTGGCATTGAATGGGTGCTATAAAGTTTCTTCATCAATGGGTTGGGAAAGCGCCAGCCGATTGTGGTGTCATAAACTGCCGCACTGCGCGAAAAGGCGGTGTCGGCCTTGGGCATCACGAAAGGCGCGCGGCTCATGCTTTCAACGCCGCCTGCGATAACCAAATCGCAATCGCCCGCTTTGATCGCACGTGCCGCCATGCCCACGGCATCCATCCCCGACCCACACAGCCGGTTCACCGTGGTTCCCGACACGGCCACCGGCATCCCCGCCAGCAGCACGGCCATTCGGCCCACATTGCGGTTATCTTCACCGGCCTGATTGGCGCAGCCATAGATCAGATCGTCAACCTGCGACCAATCAACCTTTGGATTACGCTCCATCAAGGCTTTCAAGGGAAGTGCTGCAAGATCATCTGCGCGAACGCCCGACAGCGCACCGCCGTAGCGTCCGATTGGTGTGCGCACTGCATCGCAGATAAAGGCGTCAGTCATGCTGATCCCCCTCCCAAGGGTCTGGCTGTGATCGGCTCAAAACATTAACCGACCGTTCGGTCATGTTATACAGCACAAAGCATCACGCGCCAAAGCATTTTTTTATAATTTAGTGATGCTTTAGGATGAATCTGACAAAACACAACGAAAACCCAAAGGTTTCAATCGGTTCGACTTTCGGCTTCTGCCAACAACTGCCCTATGCGGGCTGTCAATTGCGCTGTCTCGGTCAGTCGCAAGCCTTCGTTTTCCTCAAATGCTTGCTGAATGTACGAATCAGCCAGCTTGGAAAGGTGCAGATACAACCGCACGAACAGGGCCCGCGCGGCCCAGCCCGGCCAATCTTGCGGCAAGGCGGCGCGCGGCAGCATGGGATCGCGCAAAATGGCGGCCCTGTAATCATCAACCAACAGCAGGCGGGCAATCAGTGCATCTTGCGGAGCAAGTGTTGTTTGCAGTTCGAGCAAGGGTGTAAACCTTGTCAAAACCGCCTGATAGCGTTCAGATAATGGCGCCAGATCCCACAAGCCAGCCACCAACTCCGGCAAATCCGCCCCGTATTGCTGTACCGAGGCCCGCAAAACAAACTGGCCTTCTGCTGCAAGGTTTGGCCGGTAAGCGCCGAAGGCAAGGTCAGGCCGCATGGCGACAAACCCATGCGGCAAGCCTGCTACGGGCATCGCCAACATGGCAAAATCTTCGGGCGTTTCAGGGGGTGTAAACAAAACACGGGCCGCATGGGAAAATTCCACCTGCGCTTTGGGCGTTAAGCGATAGTAACTCCGCCGCCCCACACGCTCACCAACCAGTTGACCCGCTGCAACCAGTCGCGAAACTGCCGTCCGCACCAGCGTTTCGCTAAGTCCGGCCGATTGGCAAAGGCCAATTACCCGCCCCATCCAAAGGGTGCCGCCTCTCGGCTCCACCACGTCACCATACAGGGATACAATAAAATGCCCGGCCCGAGGCGGAACACACCCCAACAGGTTTTTGAAATGTGCTTGGCTGGTATCCGGCATTGTCGCGCTTTCCGTTTTCCAACCCGTTTATAGACTGGCACTGCAGCTTACAGCACCAAAAAAATACCGCGCTGGCGATTGATTGGCCTTGCAGCGGTTTAAGTCCGGTCCTTTTTGGGCAACAGAGCCGGAAAAAGGGCCGCGACATGCGCGGCCCCTATCGGTTAGCCGCGACCTGCCAACATCGGCTCGGTCATCACGGCAGCATAGGCCCGCGCATCAGCCAGATAGGCATCATAGCTTTCGCGCACGCGGGCGACATCAGGATTTGCTGCGGTCAATTCTTCCTGCACCTCGGCCCAAGCCGCGCGCTGAGCAGCGACCACATCTTCGGGGAAGGCCAAAAACTCTACGCCTTCGGCTTGCAATGCCTGCATCGCCTTGGCGTTATAGAAATCAAACTGCGCGTGGCTTTCCAGCGCGGCAGCATGGGCCGCATTCTTGCAAATGGCCTGTAAATCGGCAGGCAGCGTTTCAAACGCGTCCTTGTTAAACACAATGGCAAGCCCTGCCCCCGGTTCGGTAAAGGCCGGAACATAGCAAAACTTGGTGATCTTTTGCAGCCCGAACGCCTGATCAAGCATCGGCCCAACCCATTCCGCCGCATCAATCGCACCCGATTGCATCGCTTGGAAAATCTCGGGCGGTGGCATCAAAACAGCGTTGGTCCCAAGCTTGCGGAAAATCTCGCCCCCAAGACCGGCAATCCGCATGTTCAGCCCCTTAAGGCTGTCCACATTCTCGATCTTGTTCTTAAACCAGCCACCCGATTGCGTGTTGGAGTTACCGGAATAAAACGGCACCAGCCCGCGCGTGGCGTAAATATCGTTCCACAGATCATAGCCGCCACCGAATTCCAGCCAAGCGAAATGCTCGTTCGAGGTCATGCCAAAAGGGACAGCGGTAAACCAATGCAAGGCGGCGTTTTTGCCCGCAGCATAGTAGGTCGGGCCATGGCCAGCCTCGGCATTGCCCTGCTGAACCGCATCTTCCACCGCGAACGGCGGCACCAGCTCACCCGCGCCATAGACGGTAAAACTCAGCCGCCCGTCTGACATCGCCGCAACCTTTTCGGCAAAATTCGTTACGTTCGTGCCAACACCCGGCGCATTCTTGGGAAAGGCAGTCGGCAGCTTCCACTCAATCTTGCCCTGCGCAATCGCCGGGGATGCCAACGCCGCCCCTGCCGCAATGCCAACACCTGCCGTTAAAAACTTTCTGCGTTCCATGGTTTTCCTCCCGCTATCTGAACATTAGATCCGGCAACCACGTCGCCAGTTCCGGTATCATAATCAGTATGCCAAGCGCCAAAATCTGCAAGCCCACGAAGGGGATTATTCCCAAATAGATATCGCGTGTTGTCACCTCAGGCGGCGCGACAGAGCGGAAGTAGAACAGCGCAAACCCGAAAGGCGGCGTCAGAAAGGATGTTTGCAGGTTCATCGCCATCAACACCCCAAACCAGACTGGCGAAATATCAGTTGCCAGAATGGGCGGGCCAAGCAATGGCACGACGATGTAAATAATCTCTACCGCCTCTAGCATGAAGCCCAACAAAAACACCGTCAACAGCGCAAACGCCAGCGCCCCGGCAGTGCCACCCGGCATTCCCTTCAACAAATGCTCTACCGCGATGTCACCGCCAAAACCGCGAAACACGAGAGAAAGCATAGAGGCCGCAATCACAATACCGAACACCATGCCGGAAATGCGGATCGTCTCGATCAAGCCGCTTTTCAAGACACCGCTGCGGATCAAACGCGCAGCCGCGACGATCACGCCAAAACCGACAAGAGCAGCGGCCAATAGCGCCCCGATAACCGCCTGCCCTGCCCCGCCATCCAGCAGCCGTAGTGCAACAAAACCCAACGCCGCCAGCGCCGCCGCCCCGATGGTCCATTGCCCGACGCGCCCGCCATCGCTGGTATATCCCGCCAAAAACAGCGCGCCCACGGCCCCCAGCCCAGCGGCCTCCGTCGTCGTCGCAACTCCTGCCAGAATAGAGCCTAGCACCGCCAAAATTAACAAAATAGGCGGCAGAAAGGTAAACAGCACCTCGGTCAGCGGCACCGCCTCGCGCAGCGGTTTGGGTGCAGATTTCGTTGGGCGCAACACCAGCGCGATATAGCCAGCATACAGCATCACCAATAGCAAACCGGGCAACATCGCCCCTGCAAACATATCGCCCACCGACACCGGCGTAATCGCAAAATTCCCGACCTTTTGCTGTGCCTCAAGATAGGCATTGCCGATCTGATCCCCCAGCAACACCAGCAAAATCGACGGCGGAATAATCTGGCCCAGCGTCCCGCTGGCACAAATCAGCCCGCTGGCGACACGCGGTTTTATGCCAGCCTCCAACATCGATGGCAGGCTAATCAAAACCAGCATCACGACTGTCGCCCCGATAATTCCGGTAGAGGCCGCGATCAGTGTAGAAAAGGCCAGAACCGATAGCGCAATGCCGCGCGGGCTGCCGCCCAGCATCCGCGACAGCACTGCCAGCATCCGTTCCGCAAGGCCCGAGCGTTCCAGCAACACCCCCATCAACACGAATAGCGGCACCGCCATCAGCAAGGTGTTGGTCATCACACCCCAGACCCGCGCAGGGTAAAAGTTCAGGAACCCCAAATCAAAATGCCCCGTCACCCCTGCAAAGAGGGCGGTGACAAGCGGCACCCCGGCAATCGCCAGCATCGCCGGAATGCCGCTCAGGATGCCCGCGAATAGCGCGACGATCAGAAACAACAAATAACCTTCATGCACCATGATCGACCCCTTTGCGCAAAATCACCGCAATCCCTTGCACAATGGTCATCCCCGCTGCCAATGGCAGCGTCGATTTGATCACGAACAACCCACCAAGCCCCCCTGTTTCCAATGAGGCCTCCTGAATGGACCAAGAATAACCAAGCTGCGGTGCCCATGCCCAGATAATCAGGCCGAACACCGGAATCAGAAACAGGATAAGCGCCACCACATCGGCCCAAAAGCGATAGGCTGGCGGCATTCGCTCTGAAAACACCTCTACCCGCACATGGCCTTCGCGGCTCAGGCAGACCGGAACGCTGAAAATGACCAGAATGGCAAAGGCATAATTGGCCATATCCTGCAATTGCAGATGCCCTTGCCCAAACCCGTAGCGCAAAATCACGATCACCAACACCATCACCGTCAGGATGGCCGTTGCCCCAAGGCACAGCCAAAGCGCGATCCGGTCAACAGCACAGCTGAAAGACAGAAATATTCCCCGCATAGATCTCTGGTTGCCCCCCTTTGGCACCGTTCCATGTCAGTCACTTAGCGGGGAATACCCGGCAGCCCAAGCACAAAGCTATAGAGCAAGGCAACTTCATGGTTTTGAAATGCCGATCGACGCTTTCATGCATCAAGCCAACCACCCGCGCGAATGCACCACGGGTTGAACATCGCCCTCGCAAAGGCCTCAATAACCATGCCGAAAACAGCTATGTGCCGTAGCCGCCGCGTGACTTCGGCAACCCTGCGATTAATGTTGATGCACCAACACCGCGCCCCAAAACTCGCCATTCAGGGCCACAAATGCGGTTTCCCCCTAGGGTTCATTCAGTTGAAGCCTTTCTGATCCGAAAACGGCAATATAATGTCTACTATCCAAAAAGAACACTTGACGAAAAGCAACAGAGTTTTTAAACTAATAAGAACATTTTTTGCTCGTTCAACTTATCCACACCCCCCCCCCAAGATAAATGGCCCTAATTCCGCCCCGCAACGTACATCGCAAGAACAGGCACACCATGAAAGCACTTGTCATCACCGAAGTAGGACAGACAGAAATACACGACATCGCTGAACCAAGGCCCGGAAATGGCGAAGTTTTGATAGCTGTTCAGCACGTTGGCTTGTGCGGCTCTGACCTGAACACCTACAGCGGCCTCAATCCGCTGGTGCAATTACCGCGCATTCCCGGCCACGAAATCGGCGGCACAATCGTTGAAACAGGCCCTGACGTTCCGGCAGGTTTCAAAGCTGGCGCTTCGGTTATTGTCATTCCGTATACGACCTGCGGCACATGTTCGGCCTGCCGCTCTGGCCGCCAGAATGCCTGCCGCTACAATCGAACGCTCGGGGTGCAGCAAGACGGAGGGATGTCGTCATCGCTTGTCGTGCACCACGACCGATTGATCCTTAACGATACCCTTGCGAAACCGCTTTTGGCGCTGGTGGAACCGCTTTCTGTTGGCTTTCACGCTGTTGCCCGTGGGCGTGTGCAGGCGGGCGAAACCGTTGTTATCTATGGCGCGGGGATGATCGGTATTGGCGCAGTTCTGGCGGCCCTGTCACGCGGCGCGCGCGTTGTCGCGATCGAGGTAAGCGAGACAAAGCGTCAGCAATTGCTCGACTTGGGCGTGACCGCGTTTCTGAACCCTAACACCTGCGATATCGGTGTGGAAATTTCGCGTCTGACCGATGACTTGGGGCCAGATGTGGTAATCGAAGCAGTCGGATTGCCAGAAACCTTCCGCTGCGCGGTGGACCTGGCCTGCTATGCGGGACGAATCGTTTACGTCGGTTATGCTAAATCAGAGGTCAGCTACAACACATCCCTGTTCAACCTTAAGGAACTGGATATTCTAGGGTCACGCAATGCAACCCGCACCGATTTTGAAGACGTCATCACCTTTCTGGAAGCGCAGCCAACGATTGGGAACAGCCTTATTTCCAAGGTTTTTCCTTGGGCCGAGGCGCAAAACTCATTTAACTATTGGAATAATCACCGCAATGAAACCTTCAAAGTCATGGTTGCGATGGCAGGCGATGGCTGTCATGACGGCGACTAGGCATTGGCAAAATAAACGTTTAAGTTGCCGACGAGTCCAATAAGGACAAAAGGATAGTTGCGCCGTGTCTCGAACGAACAGCGTCTACAAAGAGACTTATAATAGATGCCTCGATTACATTCAGGAACTCGGCGTAAAAGCGAGCCTGCCGCCTGAAACATTTTTAGCGACAAAATGGTCCATCAGCAGAACGACCGTCAGATCCGTCCTTGAACATCTGGATGAGGCAAAGATCATCACATGGGACGGGCGAAGCAAACAGGTGCTGCGAAAACCGCGCAAATCTGATTATTTTGCTGAAGAAGAAACCCGTTCTGCTGGGACGCGGGTAGAAACTGCCTTCATGGAATATGTCCTTGGCGGCGATTTAGCGCCAGGCACCATCCTGCGCGAAGCAGAGCTTGTCAGGGAATTCGGGGTCAGCACTTCCGGTGTCCGCGAATTTCTGATCCGGTTCTCGCGGTTTGGATTGATCGAGAAAAAGCCAAACCGCCATTGGGTCCTGAACGGGTTCACACGCGAATTCGCGATCGAATTGTTTGATGTGCGCGAAATGTTCGAGATGCGCGCCTTTCGCGCTTTCTGCGATATTTTACCGTCTCCCGCAGCACAGGCTACGCTGAAACAATTGGAACAGGACCATCTAAATATTTTGGCCGATATGGATGCCACCTTCCTGCGGTTTCCCAACCTTGATGAACGTTTCCACAACACGTTCACATCTTTGCTCGACAACCGGTTTGTCGATGATTTCTATGAACTTGTGTCTCTGATTTTCCACTTTCACTACCGTTGGAAAAAGCATGACGAGCGGGAACGCAACCAACTGGCCGCAGAAGAGCATCTGGCAGTCATCCTATCTCTTTTAGCAGGCGAACGGGACGCCGCAAAAGCCGCATTCAAGGAACACCTGCTGTCTGCGCGGCGCACTCTGCTAGACTCGGTGGTTTGGGAGTAAGACATGTGGTCGGCTAGGGGGCAGTCGCCCGATGGGTCAGCCAAGGATACAGGCCACGATGCTTTTACATGTTCATAAAAGCCTGAACGCTTCCGCCATACGGCAGAAAAGTGCCATCAGACATGGATAACCTGCTCTCCATTGTCCTGTCGCTGCTGCCTGACCTCATCCTTATTGGGCTGGGTGGGGTGATCAGCAAACGGCTAACACCTGATATCTGGGCTGGCATCGACCGCCTGAACTTTCTTGTGCTTTTTCCCGCGCTCTTGTTCGTATCAGCATCTGTACGCCCGATTGCTATCTCTGAGATCGCGTCAGTCGGTGTCGGTGTTTGGACCGTCATGGGGCTAGGATTTAGCTTGGGACTCCTTTTGCGTTCTTGGGGCCCCCCTCTTTTCTAGACTTCGCAGGTACGTGGCAGACCGCATGGCGTTTCAACACTGCGATTGCCTTTGTCGCGGCGTCCACAATGCCCGCTGCTGTTTCCGGATTAATGTCTGTCGCAATTGGCCTCGCCGTTCCGGTGGCGAATGTCTTGGCTGTCGGTGCTTTGTCTCGCGGACGCGGGGGTTGGAAATCACGGCTAATCGCCTATCCGGCGGGGAGCGAACCATAATGCGACCGGCGCGAAAGTATGCGTCTCTCAGCCGCCTATCCGGCGGGGAGCAACGCCCGCACAGGCTCCAGCATCGCCACGCATCTCTCAGCCGCCTATCCGGCGGGGAGCAACTCAACTGTATTGATATCTCGCGTTGTGTATCTCTCAGCCGCCTATCCGGCGGGGAGCGCCTTTGCGCCCGCATCCAGTTGTTCTTGCTCTCTCTCAGCCGCCTATCCGGCGGGGAGCGCTGGGGCCGTTGCTGCGGCGGCGTCTGTTGTTCTCTCAGCCGCCTATCCGGCGGGGAGCCTATATGCACTTTTGATCGCGCGTTTTTGCATTCTCTCAGCCGCCTATCCGGCGGGGAGCGGTCAACAGTTAACCATATAATCATGGATTGGTCTCTCAGCCGCCTATCCGGCGGGGAGCCCATCGTTGCAACGCTGACCGCACTTGAGACATCTCTCAGCCGCCTATCCGGCGGGGAGCAATGAAGCCCCATTCCTCGGGGCCTTCGGGCGTCTCTCAGCCGCCTATCCGGCGGGGAGCATACCGCAAAGACATGACCCTCGGCACGTGTGTCTCTCAGCCGCCTATCCGGCGGGGAGCATGCAGAGATAGCAAAAACCTCTGCAATAATCTCTCTCAGCCGCCTATCCGGCGGGGAGCTAAAAAATGAAAGTCCAACTTCCGCCTGGAATTCTCTCAGCCGCCTATCCGGCGGGGAGCGTGCAGGTTCAGGTGATCGAGGCAATCTTAGATCTCTCAGCCGCCTATCCGGCGGGGAGCATGGTTGCGGTAAATCGTGATTGATTGCTAGTTCTCTCAGCCGCCTATCCGGCGGGGAGCATCTGTTGCTCGGATTTGTAGATCAATCATATTCTCTCAGCCGCCTATCCGGCGGGGAGCCGGCAATATGCCCTTTGGGACACGCTAAAACTTCTCTCAGCCGCCTATCCGGCGGGGAGCAGCGCGGGCGGCACAGAAAAGCGTTGGCGCATTTCTCTCAGCCGCCTATCCGGCGGGGAGCAGCGGATCGCGCCGGGCTTCTGGTAACAATGGTCTCTCAGCCGCCTATCCGGCGGGGAGCAGTTGTGCCGCCGCCGCCCGCGCCTTCAGTCATCTCTCAGCCGCCTATCCGGCGGGGAGCACGTTTTGGCGATTTGCATTGCGGCGCAGGCTTCTCTCAGCCGCCTATCCGGCGGGGAGCCTTTAAAACCCCAATATATGGAGCCTTGCAATTCTCTCAGCCGCCTATCCGGCGGGGAGCACTAAACCATGTTTTGTCTGCGATCTGCACGCTCTCTCAGCCGCCTATCCGGCGGGGAGCATGAGAGCACAGGTTGGTCTGTCACAATAGGCTCTCTCAGCCGCCTATCCGGCGGGGAGCTTGAGTATGCAAAAAGCCTTTGTGATTCTGGTTCTCTCAGCCGCCTATCCGGCGGGGAGCACTCACAACCTTATTACGCCGATATACCAAAATCTCTCAGCCGCCTATCCGGCGGGGAGCAGTGGTTCCTTGAACGAAACCCATATCATTTCAACAAATTACGCGCTGAAGATCTGCAATACCATATTGTCAAAGAGCCGAATCAAGTTCCTGTTTCTACATCATTTTTCCGAACGGCGCAAAAAGATCATCTAAGGTTCCCCGTGTGAAACCAATCAGCTTCGCAAAAACTCGCTAGGCGTGGCTTCGGTCACGTTCCTCGTCATCTCCGCCGCAGCCCCTTTGACAGCAGTTGCAGGCGGTGTACCTATCGCAATGCTCTTGGGCAACGGATCGGGGGTCGCAGCTGGCTTCACAATCGTTACAGCGATCCTTTTGCTATTTTCTGCAGGATATGTCGCCATGGCGCGGCACATCTCAAACGCGGGGGCATTTTATGCCTTTACTGCGCAGGGGCTTGGCGGGCGCATGGGTGGTGCAGCCTCAATGATCGCGATCTTGTCGTATAACGCCATGCAAGTCGGCGTTATGGGCCTCCTTGGGGCAGCGGCCTCTCAAACTTTTGGACAGTTTGGCCTCACGCTGCCTTGGTGGTGCTGGTCGCTCGTGGCAATCACGCTCGTCGGGATACTCGGCTACCGGCAGGTTGATCTCTCGGTCAAAATCCTGATGGTCTTGGTGCTGCTCGAATACCTTGTGGTGCTTCTCATCGACGTGGCAATTTTCGTCAAGGGCGGCGACAGCGGCCTGTCACTCGCCCCCTTCACCCCACACGAGTTCATGAGCGGCTCGCCCTTTATCGGTATCCTCTTTTGTTTCGCAGCCTTCATCGGGTTTGAGGCGACAACCATCTTTTCCGAAGAGGCACGCGATCCGAAAAAAACTGTGCCACGCGCAACCTATCTCTCCGTCATCATGATCGGTGTGTTCTATCTTTTGACCTCATGGCTTATGGCCAATGGCGCGGGCATCGACAAACTTGTGCCAACGCTACAAGCCTTGCCAGACCCGACAACATTCCTGTTTGATCTGGCAGGTCGCTACATCGGCGGGCCTATCGGTACGATCATGAGTATCCTCTTTGTCACGAGCCTATTCGCGGGCGTTCTCGCCTTTCATAACGGTGCCGCGCGTTACAAATACGTCGTGGGCCGCGAAGGCATCTTGCCTGACAGTGTCGGCGTCACACACCTCAGGTTCCAAAGCCCCCACATCGGCTCGCTCATCCAAACGGCCATCGCGTTTATCGTGATTGGTATCTTTGCTGTGTTTGGCCTCGACCCTGTGCTGCAACTTTTCACCTTGATGACACAGCTTGGGACATTGGGCATCCTTGGGCTAATGGCGATCACATCCTTTGCCATCATGCGCTTTTTTGCCCGTAACGGTGGCCTTGGCGAAGGGATCTTATCAACCAAAATCCTTCCCGCCATCGCGGGCGGCATAATGGCGTTCTTATTCGTCATCATCTTTGCAAAATTCGGCGAGATGACGGGTACTACAGGCATAGCAGGCGTGGCTCTTCCGTCTAGCGTCGTCGTAATAGCGGCAATCGGCTACTACCTAGGCGTTAAACTGGAACGCCGCGATCCCGTCCGTTTTGCCCGTATGGGTAGCGCACGGACCTAAGTATTACTCTGAAAGGCGTGACCAACCGTCGCGCCTTTTACCCCGCATTTAACGTTTAGAGGCCACCATGCAGCAACACGACATCGACGTATTCCGCAACCAATCGGTGCAGCCCCGACAGCATTTGATCGACGGCAAGGCGCAAGCGGCGAGCGACGGGCAAACCATGGAGGTGATCTCGCCGATTGATGGTCAGGTTCTCACATCGGTATCGCGTGGTACTGCGGCTGATATTGAACGGGCCGTTGCCGCTGCAAGGAAAGCCTTTGAGGCAGGTAGTTGGTCTCAGATGGCGCCCGCAAACCGCAAGAAAATTTTATTCAAGTGGGCTGATCTGATCGAGGCGAAAGCCATGGAGCTGGCTGTCCTAGGCGTCCGCGACAACGGCACCGAAATCTCAATGGCCTACAAGGCGGAACCGTTCTCTGCCGCTGGCACCATCCGCTATTATGCCGAAGCTCTCGACAAGGTTTACGGCGAAATCGCCAACACCGACCCCGCGTTTCTTGGTCTAATTCACCGCGAACCTGTTGGTGTTGTCGGCGCGATTATTCCTTGGAACTTTCCGATGATGATCGGCGCGTGGAAGCTTGGACCGGCGCTAGCTGCCGGCAATTCGGTTGTCTTGAAACCTGCCGAGACTGCGTCTCTTACGTTGCACCGCATGGCCGAACTCGCGCTTGATGCGGGCCTGCCCCCTGGCGTCTTGAACGTCGTCTTTGGCGAGGGCCCCGTCGTGGGCGAGGCTTTGGGCATTTCGATGGATGTCGATGTTTTGGTCTTCACAGGTTCGGGCGGTGTTGGCCGCAGGTTGCTGGAATACTCGGCCCGCTCAAACCTCAAAAGGGTCTTCTTGGAACTCGGCGGCAAATCCCCACATATCATTTTCAATGACGCCCCCGATCTAGACGTCGCAGCAAAAGCCGCCGCCGCAGGTATCTTCCGGAACGCGGGACAAGTCTGCGTCGCGGGCTCGCGTCTCTTGGTTCAAGCCGACATTCACGACGATTTCGTGGCCCAAGTCGCCAAACACGCCGCCGCCTTTAGGGTCGGTGACCCGCTAGATATCACCACCCAAATGGGCGCCGTAAACTCCGCTCGCCAACTGGAGCAAAATCTGACTTTTGTTGCGCGCGCGGCAGAACAAGGCGCAAAACTGATGACCGGCGGTAACCACATCATGCAAGAGACTGGAGGCTATTTCATGGAACCCACGGTATTTTCTAACGTCGCGGCTGACGCGGACCTCGCCCAGAAAGAAGTCTTTGGCCCTGTTCTTGCCATCACGAAGTTTTCAGACGAAGCAGAAGCCATTGCCTTGGCGAACAGCACAAAACTTGGGCTGGCGTCTGGCGTCTGGACCTCTGATTTTGGACGCGCGCACCGTATGGTGCGGGCCATCCGCGCGGGCGTAGTGCATGTAAACACCTACGGAGGCGCTGACGGCACGGTGCCGCTCGGCGGTGTCGGCCAATCGGGCAATGGGCATGATAAATCCATGCATGCTTTCGACAAATACACTAACCTGAAAACCGCGTGGATGAAGCTATGAGCCGTGTCGATGATCTTATGGCCCGGCGGGCCAAACTGCTTGGCCCCAATGTTTCGACTTTCTACGAAGAGCCCGTCGATCTGGTCAAAGGCAGCGGCGTTTGGGTCTGGGATGCGGACGGCAACAAGTATCTTGATTGCTACAACAACGTGCCACATGTCGGCCATTGCCACCCTCGCGTGGTCGAGGCGATTTGCAAGCAGGCGAGTTTGCTCAACACGCACACCCGCTATCCGCATGCAGGCATTCTCGATTATGTAGAGCGGCTCACAGACACCTTTGACGGTAATCTGACCACCGCAATCATGACCTGCACAGGGTCCGAGGCCAACGATATCGCCCTGCGCATGGCCGAGGCTATTACAGGCAAGCGCGGCATCATCGCGACCGATCACACCTATCACGGGAACACCACCGTCGTTGCCGCATTAAGTGCCACGAACCGCCCCGCAACAGGCGACGCAAGTAACGTCCGCCAAGTGCCCGCCCCCGACAGCTACCGCCCGCAAGGCGGGACTGGCGGCATGGCCCACGCCCACGCATTCGCCGCATCCATACAAGCCGCAATCGACGACCTCGAAGCATCTGGCATCGGCTTTTCCGCTGTGATCTTCTGCCCCGCTTTTCTGAACGAAGGTTTTCCGACACTCGAAAAAGGCTGGCTCGATCCAGCAATGGAAGTCGTGCGCAAGGCAGGCGGTCTATTCATCGCCGACGAGGTTCAACCCTGTTTTGGGCGCAACGGCGAGGCGTTTTGGGGGCACCAACGTATCGGCATTCAGCCCGACATCGTTACTATGGGCAAACCGATGGGCAATGGGCATCCTGTGGCAGGCGTTGCAACATCACCCGAAATCATGGCCACTTTCCGCAAATCATTCCGCTATTTCAACACCTTCGGCGGCAACCCTGTTTCTTGTGCAGCCGCCATGGCGGTTCTTGACGTTATCCGCGACGAAGGCTTGCAAGACAACGCGCGTGTTGTGGGCAGCTACGCCCGTGCAGGGCTTACCAAGCTCGCGCAAAAATATGATTGGATCGGCGACGTGCGCGGTTACGGTCTTTTCTTTGGCGCAGAGCTTGTGACCGACAAGGCAACCAAGGCGCCAGCGACGAAATACGCCACCCAAGTGGCAAACGAGATGCGCAGGCGTGGTGTCTTGATGAACAAATTAGGCATCCACTATAACACGCTCAAGATCCGTCCGCCTATGCCGTTCTCAAAAGAAAACGCCGACTTCATGCTTAGCACATTGGACGGGGTTCTGCACGATCTCGGTCCGGCCCATGAGTGATGCTATTGTTAAGTCGGCGCTAAACCACTGGGGGTTTCAGGGTACATCCTGTCACTTGATCGCCGCCCGTGAAAATTATGTTTACCGCGTGGATACGCAGACCAGACCGGTGGCACTTCGCCTGCACCGACCCGGCCTTCGAAGCCAAGCTGAGTTGATTTCCGAACTCGAATGGATGGCTGTATTGGCGCGGGGTGGTATCTCCGTCCCAGCGCCAATACCCTCCCTCGACGGCAGTATTTTTGCCCAATTCGATGACACGTTCGTCGATGTGGTCACATGGCTAGAAGGTGATGCGCTGACCCAATCCCCCACACCCCAAGCCTATCACGGCTTGGGAAAAACAATGGCGCGCTGCCATGAGATTACCAATGCGTGGACCCCGCCAAGCCACTTCACACGCCCGCTTTGGGATGCAGATGGTCTGGTTGGGGACGCACCACTTTGGGGCCCGTTTTGGGAAAACCCAACGCTCTCGCCAGCGCAAAAAACACGGCTGGAGGCATTTCGCGATCAAGCGCGCAATGTGTTGAACGAAGGCACCTTTGATGTGGGGCTTATCCACGCAGATCTTGTTCCCGAAAACGTCCTTACCTGTGGCGATACACTACGGCTGATCGATTTTGACGACGGCGGCTTTG
Organism: Pseudorhodobacter sp. W20_MBD10_FR17; assembly: GCF_052119765.1. Lineage (NCBI taxonomy): Bacteria > Pseudomonadati > Pseudomonadota > Alphaproteobacteria > Rhodobacterales > Paracoccaceae > Pseudorhodobacter > Pseudorhodobacter sp. W20_MBD10_FR17. The sequence continues at coordinate 92,345 of NZ_JBGQOQ010000013.1, forward strand.
GATATAGACTTTTTGATCTGGCAACCGTGACTCACCGCAGCAGACGCAACGATCCAACCGGCGCGCTGGCTCGGGCCGTCGTTGATGGATATAAAACTGAACGCGACATTGATCTCACCCATTTGCCACTGTTCGAGGCCCTACGCGCCTGCACATATATCGGATGGATCACACCTCGCCTGTCAGAAGATGGCGCACCCGCACGCAATAATCGCTTCATTGCCGAAGCATTCGATTGCTTTTCACGTCTCTCAGGAGTGCAAAATGAACGATCCTAAAACCATTCTCGTCATCGGCACCTATGACACGAAAGATGGTGAACTGAATTATATTTGCGAGCGGATCACCTCCCAAGGCGGTCAGGTTTTGACAATGGACGTAAGCGTTTTGGGCGATCCGCAAAACGCGACTGATATTTCCAAACACGATGTCGCTGCGGCCGCTGAAAGCAGCATTCAAGCCGCCATTGATAGCGGCAATGAGAACTACGCAATGCAGATCATGGCTCAGGGTGCGGCGAATATGAGTGCGTCGCTTTATGCGCAATCCCGTTTTGATGGGGTGCTTATTCTTGGCGGTTCAATGGGGACCGATCTGGCGCTGGATGTTTGCAATGCGCTGCCACTTGGTGTGCCGAAATACATCGTAAGCACCGTGGCCTTTTCACCCCTTATCCCCACCGAGCGGATGGCCGCAGACACCCAAATGATCCTTTGGGCCGGAGGTCTTTACGGGTTGAGTTCCGTCTGCAAATCAGCGCTCAGTCAAGCTGCTGGTGCCGTACTCGGCGCCGCGCGCGCGGTTGAACGCCCCGCACCAGATCGGCCCTTAATCGGTATCACCAGCCTAGGCACCTCGGCCCTTAAATACATCGTGGCGCTCAAGCCCGCATTGGAAGAGCGGGGCTTTGACGTGGCCGTTTTTCACGCGACAGGCATGGGCGGGCGCGCATTTGAATCGATGGCGGCGAATGGCGAGTTTGCCTGTGTCTTTGATTTTTGCACCCAAGAACTCGGCAACTATGTTCACGGCTCTCGGGTATCCTCTGGCGCTGGCCGCTTGACTGGCGCGGGCCTTTCGGGGACCCCACAAATCGTAGCACCAGGTTGCTATGACCTTGTCGACATTCCAGGCTGGGATGCGCTACCTGCAAAATGGGCAAACCATAAAAGTCACGCACATAATCGCCTTATCACCTCAATCGTGCTTAATGAGGCCGAAGTTTGCGAAAACGCGCGTGCGCATTGTGCCGCATTGGCCCAAGCAAAAGGGCCAACCGCGCTAATTCTCCCCGAATTGGGTTGCGGTGAATGGGATAGGCCCGAGGCTGATTTGCATAATCCGCAAGGCTTGTCTTCGTTTCTGAAAACACTGGATGAAAACCTGCCTGAAAACGTCCAGCTTCAATCAATCCCTGCGCATATAAACGACCCTGCGTTTGTCGATGCGGCACTTGCGATTTTCGACACATGGCTGGCCGATGGGAGCGTCGCAAAACCCTAGCTCCTGTCATGCAGGGGCTTTGCTTGTAAACCTTGTTCACGATAGATAACTTGCGTGAAATTCAAGAGCGAGCATTTTATGACCACGAACGATCGAGCCCCTTACAATCTGACGCCAACCACGCGGTCGCTGCCCATCGCCCTATTGCGTGCGCGAGAAGCAGTGATGGAACCGGTGCGCGAAATGCTTGCACGCAGCAATATAAGCGAACAGAAATGGCGTGTTTTAAGGGTGCTCGCTGAGGCAGGCCCATTGGAGCAAACCGCCATCTCTCAAAAAGCCTGCTTGCTTTTGCCAAGCCTGACGCGCATTTTGCGCGCGATGGAGGCCGACGGCCAAGTAAGCCGCGTCGCGGATAGTATTGATCGCCGCAAATCCATCGTCACAATCACATCCGAAGGCTTGCAAATTATTGATGAGCATTCGGCTGAAAGCAAAGCAATCCGCAACACGCTTGAAAATAACTTTGGCAAGGCCGAGCTTGAAACCTTGCTCGACCTTTTGGAAAAGCTCCAAAAAACACCGCTTTAGCCATTTGCAAAGTATCGCCCCGTAACAGGGAATACGCTCTACTTCTGCTGGATCATGAATTCATCAAAGAATCCTGCAAGCTCCGCATGTGCCGTAACAGGCAAGATCGCGGCGATATGCTGATCGGGTCTGACAATCACAACACAGCCGTTACTGCGATCAATTCCGCGAAGATCGTAAACGTCGTTGCCATCTTGGGCGTGGAACACTTTTTCATAGTCCCGCAAACCGTATTTACCTTTTGCGGGCCAGAGGTAACCATGCAGGTCATGCATCGATAAATCCTGCTGTTGAAAGACGGCATAGGTGTCGATGACCGCATCAACATCAGAACCGTTCGACGTGTATTTCTGTACTGGCGACGTCGTACCGTTCGCCAGAAAATCAATGAATTGATATGCGGCTGATGCGGGCTTTGTGGGGTCTACGGCGCCACCAAACAAGAAGATGCGCCAACGGCCGTCCGCCTTGACCAGATGGCCTAAATGCTGGCTTCGGCCATCAGCGACCCGAGTGGCCTCTGCTGAATGAAACCGTTGACCAATTTTATATCCAGTTGCCAAATGTTGGTTTTCTTGCCCTGTGCAAATGTAGGATGGGAAATACTCGATAGATGTTCCGCTGACAAAGCCGCTTTGACGTTTCATGAACGCTTCGATTTTACCCGTGTCGACTTTTGACTCCTGTGCATCTTCACCCGCAGTTGGCCGTGTCGCCACCAGCTTTGACAACTCCCTGTCAGCGTCAATCAACTGCTGCGCAACTTTGCGGCGCTCCGTGCTGTATGTGCTTAGCAACTTGGGATCGCTTCTGCCTTGTAGAACCGCCGCCATCTTCCAGCCCAGATTAAAAGTGTCTGGCAGTGAGGTGTTCAAACCCCAGCCACCTTTGGGGCTATGGGTGTGACAGGCATCGCCGGCCACAAAGGCACGCGGAACAATGTCATCAGAACTGCCCGCTGGTCGGTTATCAAAACGATCAGCAATGCGTTGGCCCACAGAATAGATTGACCACCACGCCACTTCTTTGACATCCAGAGTATAGGGGTGGAAAATCTTTTGTGCCTTCGCGATGAGGTCTTGTTCGGTCAGTTTCATGTCCGACGCGCGCTTGTCTTTATCAATCTGATCCAGCTCGACATAGAAACGACAGAGGTACCCCCCCTCACGCGGGATTGTCATAACCGCGCCGTGATCTTTGGATTGGATAAAGCTTTTCACACGGATGTCAGGGAAATCCGTGTTCAATAGAATGTCCATGACGCCCCACGCCTTATTGGCGGAATCGCCTTCTAGCGAGATGCCTAAGCTTTTGCGAACGCGGCTTCTGCCGCCGTCGCTGCCAACAATGTATCGAGCTTTAACTGTTTCGACCTTGCCTGCGCCCGCCTCATCAGCCCGCTTGAATGTGGCCGTGATCGGAAAAGCATCCAGATCTTGTGTGAGGCTCTCATCAATGTCCAAATCTACCAATTCACGGCTGTAGTGCGGGCGCAAATTGGCAATTGCGTTCGCCATTCCATCGATCAGCAACTCATGTAGGCGTGCCTGATTAACGATGCCGTGTGTAAACTCTGAAAGTCCGGCGCGGGCATCGGCGATTTTGTGGGTGCGTTTGATGTTCTGCGGGTTTTCCGCGTCCGGTTCCCAGAATGTGTTTTGTTTCAGCTGATAGGTTTCTTTGACCACCATTTCGCTGCTGTTAAACGCTTCCATGATTTCTATCGTGCGGCAAGAGATGCCATCTGCGCGCCCAAACAGCAACGGACCGGGCGCCATGTCAACAATGCAGGTTTTTATATCCGAAAACTCCGCCATCTGCCGCGCCATGGTAAGGCCTGCGGGGCCAGTACCGATGATCAGAACATCCACTTTCCGAGGCAGGTCTACAATCGGAGGGTTGGGGTAAGGCTTTCTCGCCGCATCAGGAACCTGATAATTGCCCGGTTTGAACCCATTCAGATGAAACTGCATTAAAAGCATCTCCCTACTTTTTGTTCAGCTATTGCTCGAAAGCAAATTAGTTAACATGACAACTGATATACTGCCCTACTGAACTTCACAAGTATTTCGATGAACGATCCCGGCCATCCTAGGGATTAAATGGCATCTGCGCGCCCTTACATTGAACGACAAGAATATTTGGCGGCTATTCTGGCACTGTCCTCCCCACAGAAACAAAACGTCCGCCTACAGACGGGGTGTTCGGTTTGATTGGATAGGGTGTTTGGACTTGGACACTACTACCACCAAACCATGCAGGCTAAAAATACGATGCCCATCTTCCTCAAGGAAATTTTCGACCCATAGCGGATCTTTGAATAAACTGCAGCGAATGGAGGCGCGCGCCAAATATACCAATACTGCTGAATGCTGGAACGCTTGCAATGGCACAACTTAAATATCGACGGGCAACGCGCCAGAGGCCTTCATTTGCCGTAAAATAAAGGTGGTTGTCGTCGTTTTTACAACCTTCAGCCGAAGAAGGTTTTTCATGATGAATTGCTCTAGGCTTTCGGGGTCTTTGGCCGCAACTTTTAGAATGTAGTCGAAGTCGCCCGTGATGGACGAACACTCAAGCACTTGTTCATTGTTGTCGATGAAGCTCTGAAATTTATCAATCGAGGTGGCGTCGTAATCAACGAGGGACACTTGAATATAGGCAAAGGCGCGCAGGCCAAGTTTTTTACCGTCCACGATTGCCGCATAGCGGGTGATATAGCCATCTTCTTCGAGGCGTTTGACGCGTCTCCAGCATGGGGACGCAGACAGGCCCACTGCATCGGAGAGTGATTGCGTGCTTGCGCGCCCATCGCGCTGAAGTTCTTTCAGGATCAACTTTTCAAACGGGTCAAGCAAATATTTACCTACTTTTAAGACATTCAGAAATGAACTTACCTAATATGACGAAATGCGGATCAATTTAGAAGCCTTATCTTCCATATCCGACATTATCATCTTCAAAATCAGCCAAGCTATCGAATTGAAGAAAAGGTCATCCCAATGAGCCCTCAAACCTATGTCTACCAATCCATTGCGCGTGCCACCAAAGATCACGGCACGACGAAAATGTTCGGTCTGATGGGGGATGCAAACCTGTTTATGGTCGACAGTTTTGTACGCGAATGTGGCGGCAGTTTCATTCCCGCAGCCCATGAGGGAAGCACAATTTTGATGGCGGCAGCCTATGCCCATGTCTCGGGGAAAGTCGGCGTTGCAACCGTGACGCACGGACCGGCCTTGGCCAATTGCGTGACCGCCCTCGTAGAGGCCACCAGAGGGCACACGCCACTGGTTGTTCTGGCCGGCGATACACCGGTCGCTAACCCTCGCCACCTGCAAAGCATCGATCAACGTGAACTTGTGAAGGTGACAGGCGCAGGGTTCGTTCAGCTTCGCACGCCGGCAACGGTGACAGAGGATGTGGCGCAGGCGTTTTACCGTGCGCAGGTTGAACGCCGTCCGATTGTCTTAAATATGCCCGCTGATTTCATGTGGCAGGAATCGGAGTACGGCATTAAAATCCTGAATGTTTTCACAAAACCTGGCGGGGTGGCTGAGGGGGATACGCTCGACAATGCGATTGGGATGATCGCTTCGGCCCGACGCCCGTTGATTTTGGCGGGCGGCGGGGCAATTCACGCCCGCGACGCGTTGATGCGTTTGGCGGATCGGTTGGAGGCCCCCCTTGCGACCACATTGCGCGCCAAAGGTCTGTTCAACGACCACCCTTACAACATCGACATCTTTGGCACGCTTTCCACGCCCGCAGCCTATGATTTGATCGCGCAATCCGATTGCATCATCTGCTTTGGCACCGCGTTGCACGATTTCACGACAGATCGTGGCAAGCTGATGAAAGACAAACGGATTATTCAAATTGACGTTGATCCGACCGCGATCGGCGGTGGCTTGCATCCCGATGCGGCCCTTATCGCGGACGCGGGACTCACTGCCCAGACCATTTTGTATTGGTTGAATGAGGCTGAAATTCCCGCAAGCGGTTTTACCCGTGAGTTGGATACGGCAACGCTCACGGCGCATGTGCCAGGATCAGGCAAGGCTTCTGATGGCTTCGTGAATTATGTGGATACACTTGAACGGCTAGAAAACGCTTTACCCAAGGACCGCGTGTTGGTCACCGACGGGGGGCGTTTTATGACCGAGGTCTGGTGCCGGCTCTCGGTCCCCAATCCACATAGTTTTGTTAGCACCGTAAGCTTCGGCGCAATCGGGTTAGGCTTGCAAACCGCTATAGGGGCAGCAGTTGCTGCACCAGATCAACCCGTCATCCTGTTTAGCGGTGATGGCGGCTTCATGATGGGCGGCATAAACGAGTTTAACACGGCAGTGCGCCTTGGGCTTGATTTGATTGTGATTATCGCGAACGATTCCGCCTATGGGGCCGAACACATCCAGTTTGTCGACCGCAAAATGGACCCAAGCTTGACTGAGTTCACGTGGCCGTCCTTTGCCGAAATCGCGACATCCCTCGGCGGGGAGGGGTATGAAGTGCGTTCAAATGACCAGCTTGAACAGGCGTTGCTCGCACTTGAGAAGCGCACTGGTCCCTTCTTAATCGAACTTCGACTGGATCCCGCCGATGTCCCCGCAATGCGCATCTGATACCCTCCTCCCTCGAATGCCGCTGCCTGACGCCAGCGCCTATGGCTCCAAATAAGGTAGGTCACTAAGAGCATGCTCAGAGCAACCAACAAGGATGTGGAAGACGAAACAAGCAACCGGAACACCCAAAAGCCGTAGCGAAAATATCGTCAAAGACATTAAGCGAGTTACGCGCAAGCACTGCTCGCCTGAAGAAAATATCCGCATTGTGCTGGACGGGTTGCATCGTGAATACCGAATTTTAAGGCTATGCCGCCATAGATGTATTTCTCAGGGCATTCACGACAAAGGGTCTAAGGACTTAAAGAAAGCTGCGAAGCGACGCCTTTCAGGCGACATGGCACTGGCCGCGAACACAGACGAGGTGAAGGATCTGCGCTGCGAATCTCGTGATTTAAAAATGTTTCGGTCAAACATACGCTTAAACCCTGCTTTCTGAAAAAGCATGTTCAACGGTGGGGACGACCACGAATGAGGTATCCCGCTTCTGAGAAGATGGAGATCATCAGGCTGACTGAATAAGGCCACCTTTTGTCCGGCATCACCAAATCGCTTGCACCAAACCGAACAAAGCCGCAATTGCTGGCATATCCTTGCGGCGGGAAAGGGTCACAAAGCTAAGACATGCTGGAACGCTCAGTTTGGGGCTGATCGCCAAGCCAGCCGATTGGCGTTGGTGCAAGGCAATGGACTCGCGACAAAGGCTCAGGCCCAGCCCCGAACGGACCATCTCTAGCATGGATGCCTCTTGATCTACGAGGGCGACGACGTTCTGCTTGCAGTCATGGTCTGAAAAAACCTGAGTTAACAGCCTGTTGTGAACAGATATCGCCGGCGTTCCAATCCACGGCAGGCGCGACAAAGCCGGCCAGTCGGCGTGTTCAAGCCTGTCTTGCCAACCTGCGGGACCAATCACCCGATACGAAAATTCGGCCAGTCGCAGGCTATGGATAGGGTCTTCGGTTCCGTCCGGCTCTACCTCGTTCGGGGCACCGAGGTAAAAGCCTGCATCGAGCTGACCACGTTTTAGCCGCGCAAGCGTTTCACCGCTTACACCATGGAGCAATTCAGTTTCGACCTCGGGATAGTCAAGGCGCAGACGTCCAAGCAAAAGACCGAGGCGGATAAACTCAGGATCAACAATCGTGCCAATTTTCAACTTGCCACTGATCTGACCCGTGCGTTTGTGGGCGCTCCGGTGAAACTCGGCCATCGCCAACAACACCTGTTCGGCCTTTGGCACCAAGGCGGCACCATCGGGCGTGATCTCGACGCCGGTTGCTGTGCGGCGGAACAGGGTAATGTTGGTTTCTTCAGATAGGCGTTTGATCTGATGGCTGATCGCGGGCTGCGTCAGGTTCAGCGCCTCGGCAGCGCGGGAAACGCTACCCTCACGGGCGACCGTTATGAAAGCGAGCAGCGTGTTGATGTTTGAGAATCTATCCATATTAGAATCTGTAATATCGTACAGTGCGATTTGTCATTAGATTTTACGCGCCTGCCCAAATTATATGCTGTGAACCACGCTTTGGACAGCGATGGGGGCGCGCACTGGCCCCTTGCCGCTGGCTCCATTGCACCGGTAGGCCGCAACGGGGGAATGGCAGATGGGCGACACGCGTTTTGATTATATCGTGATCGGTGGCGGCTCTGCTGGCTGCCTTATGGCCAATCGGCTTAGTGCCGACCCTGCCAACCGCGTTTTGCTGCTAGAGGCGGGCAAGGCCGATACCTATCCCTGGATCCATATCCCCGTCGGCTATCTGTATTGCATTGGCAATCCGCGCACCGATTGGATGTATAATACACAGGCCGACAAGGGCCTGAACGGGCGCAGCCTGCGCTATCCGCGCGGGAAAACGCTGGGGGGCTGTTCGTCGATCAACGGCATGATCTACATGCGTGGGCAAGCGCGCGACTACGACAATTGGGCGGCGCTGAGCGGCGAGGCGGATTGGAACTGGGAAAATTCCCTGAATGATTTCAAAGCCCATGAAAACCACTATAAACTTGACGGCGGCGCAGATCCAAAAACCGGCAGCAACAGCCGCTTTTCCGATGCGCATGGCCATGGCGGCGAATGGCGCGTGGAAAAACAGCGGTTGCGCTGGGATGTTCTGGACAGTTTCGCGACGGCGGCGGTCGAGGCCGGCGTGGAACGAGTCGATGATTTCAACGCGGGCGACAACGCAGGTGTCGGGTATTTCGATGTAAACCAACGCTCTGGCTGGCGGTGGAATACGTCCAAAGCATTCTTGCGCCCCGCCAAGTCCCGCCCGAATTTAATAGTCTGGACCGAGGCCCAGGCCGAAAAGCTGACCCTTGAACGCGGGCCGGACGGGGCATTACGCTGCACCGGTGTTCAAGTCTGCCGCGGCGGCGTCACGCAAAACGTGACCGCAAAGCGCGAAGTGGTGCTGTCGGCTGGGGCGATCAATTCGCCGCAGATTTTGCAGCTTTCCGGGATTGGCCCTGCGCCGGTGCTGCAAAAACATGGTATCTACGTGCAGCTTGACGCGCCTATCGGGGAAAACTTGCAGGACCATTTGCAAATTAGGGCCGTTTATAAGGTTTCGGGCGCAAAGACGCTGAACACATTGGCCAACACCCTGTTTGGCAAGGCGATGATCGGTGCCGAATATATGCTGAAACGCACTGGCCCGATGAGCATGGCCCCCAGCCAGCTGGGCGCGTTCACACGCTCGGACCCGACGCGCAGCCACGCCAATCTGGAATATCATGTGCAACCCCTCAGCCTTGAGGCGTTTGGCGGCGACCTGCACGACTTTCCCGCCATTACCGTCAGCGTCTGCAACCTTAATCCGACAAGCCGTGGCACCGTCCGTATTGCCTCAAAGAATTTCCGCGATGCACCGTTGATTTCGCCAAATTATCTGGACACCGAAGAAGATCGCAAAGTTGCAGCCGATAGCCTGCGGCAGGTGCGCGAGATCATGGCCAAGCCCGCGATGCACGCCTATAAGCCGGTCGAGTTCAAGCCCGGCGTTCAGTATCAATCGGACGCAGATTTGGCAAAGTTGGCAGGTGATATTGCCAACACGATTTTCCACCCCGTAGGCACCGTCAAAATGGGCCGCGCGGATGATGAAACTGCCGTACTCGATCCGCATTTGCGCCTAAAGGGCGTCGCGGGGCTACGCGTGGTAGATGCGTCTATAATGCCGGAAATCACCAGCGGCAACACCAACGCGCCCACTTTGATGATCGCAGAAAAAGCCGCCCGCTGGATATTGGCGGGCCAATGACGCGGACGAAACCGCACCGATATTTTGATAATATACGACAGTCCCAGCAGGGCTTTTCTTTGGAGGACCAATGCGTTCAACCTTTTCCCATCTGCCCCTAACGGGGGTAAAAGTTATCGATTTCGGTCAATATATCGCAGGGCCTGCTGTGGCTATGTTGCTGGGTGATCTGGGCGCAACGGTAATCCATATTGACCCGCCGAACGGGCCGATGTGGAACAGCCCCGCCAATGCAACATTGATGCGCAACAAGCTAATTGTGACGCTTGACCTTAAGACGCCCGAAGGTTTGGGAAACGCACTGGCACTTTGTGCCGAGGCCGATATTTTGATCGAGAACTTCCGCCCCGGCAAGCTTGCCCGCCTTGGGGTCGATTTTGCGGCACTACGGGCGGCGCGGCCGGAATTGATTACGGTCTCCCTACCCGGCTTTGCTTCGGATGATATTGAACGCCGCGATTGGCGCGCGTTTGAATCGGTGATCGCGGCAAGCTCTGGCGTGTTCACAGATATGGGCCTGAACCGCGTGTTGATGGGGTTGAATCCGTCTTTTTCGCCTTTGCCGCTGGCCTCGGCCTATGCCTCGCAAATTGCCGCATCTTCGACCGTTTTGGCGCTGCAAGCGCGGCAGGTCACAGGTGTCGGTGATCAGATCGAGGTGCCGCTGGCCGCCGCCGTGATGGAGGGGCTGTGCTATAACTCGCTGAAAGTGGCCGACACCCCCTCGCGCTATGTCACCCAGCGCGAGGCCGAAATAGAGCGCCGCCGTATTGAGGGGCTGCCGATGAACCTGTCCTACGGCGATGTGCAGGACCTGCTCGACCCGTTCTACCGCACCTATATGTGCAAAGACGGACGCGGGTTCTATGTGGTCTGCCCCAGTCATAAATTTCACGCAAAGCGCTGCCTTGAAGTGCTTGAAATATATGACGAATTGGTTGCCGACGGGCTGACCGAAGAGGACGATACCTATAAACCGCAGTCAGAATGGACGTCTGACACCTCGCTCGGGGTCTATCCGATGCCGAAATTCTGGGCCGATAAAATCGCGGCGCGGATGAGAGAGGTGTTTATGACCCGCACCTCGCATGAATGGAAACGCAAGTTCGGACGCGCGGGTATTCCGGGCGCGCCACAACGCTGGTTGCAAGAATGGATCAATGACGAATATGCGGTTGCCTCGGGCCTGATGATCGACGTGTTTGATCCTGAATACGGCGAGATGACACAGCCCGGACCCGTGGTCTGGATGGAAGAAAGCGGCGAAGAGGCCCTAAAACCTGCGCCACGCCGCTGGGTGGATATGCCCGAAGCGCTGAAAGTGCTGCGCAAAATCCGCACCGATTTGCCTGCACCCGAAGAGGCCGTGACCCGCGAAGGCTGGCTGTCGGGGGTGCGGGTTCTTGACCTATGCAACGTGATTGCGGGGCCACATTCGGTCAGTTATCTGGCGCGGTTCGGGGCCGAGGTGATCAAACTCGATCCCGCGCAACCACTGTATGACAGCTGGAACACGGTAATTTACGGCATCAGCCAAGGGCGTGGCAAGAAATCCATTCTGGCCGACATCAAATCACAACACGGGCGCAAGGTGTTCGAAGACCTGATAAAATCCGTCGATCTGATCGTGTGGAACGCGCCGGATAGCCAAATCCGCAGCGTTGATCTGGATGCGGAATCCTTGCGCAAAATCAACCCCGAGGCGCTGTTTTGCAAGCTCGACTGCTTTGGCGGTGTGATGCGCGGTGCGCGGACCGATTACATCGGCTATGATGATTTGGTGCAGGCGACAACCGGTATCATGCTGCGCTTTGGCGGTGGGATGAACCGCCCCGAAGAGCACGCGCATGTTGGTACAATTGACGTAATGTGCGGCTTTGGTGGCGCGCTTGGCATGGCCGCCGCACTCTATCAGAAATACCGCTTTGGTCGGATCGGGCGCGGGCGCACGTCCCTTAGTGCCAATAGCGGGCTGTTGCAGATTCCGTTTTGCTATGACTTCAAAGGCCGCGGGCTATTTGACGAACCGTCAGGCCCCGAGGCGAATGGCTATGATGCGCTGTCGCGATTTTACAGCACGGCATCGGGCGTTTATATGCTGCTCAGCGCCTATGAGGCCGATTTGCCGCGCCTTGCAACGGTCGAAGGATTGGAAAATTTGCCCGATGTTGCGGTTGAAGATCGCGCAGCCTTTCTTGCAACAGCGTTCCAATCGCAACCTGCGACAGAATGGATGGACCGTCTGCGCAAGGCCGATGTAGCCTGTGCCATCTGCGAAAACCTCGAGGCGCTCCGCGCTGCCAATTCCCGCCCTGCGGATGGATTGCCGGGTACGCAAAACGGCAGCTATTCCTTCTCGGTCTATGTCGATCACCCCTGCGGCCATGAGATTACGCAGCTTGACCCCTACGGCGTGCGCAGCGTGGTGGGCAAGGTGTTCAGCCCTGCCCCGACCGAAAAATTCGGCACCTCGACCCGCGCCATTTTGCGAGGGCTTGGGTACGCCGAGGCGGCGATTGAGACCATGCTGAAATCAGGGCAAATCAGCGAAAGCTGGAGCGCCGAATATTTGCCAAGCTGATTTGACCGGCAAGGCATAGAAAAACGCGGCGCGGGAGGCGCCCCGTGAAGCGCGTCTGGCTGCTCGCAGCCAGCGCAACTAATCCGGCTGATGAGGGGGCATAGCGACTAAAGGGCACCAAAGGCAGCCCCCTCATCTCGGCTGTTTGCCATTCAGGGAGGAACCATGGCGAAACGACCCCCATTGATGGATTTATCCATCCCCACCGCGACAAGCGGTTTCTATTCAGGTTTTAACAAACATGTTGCCATTACATCCAAAGTTCTGGTGAGTGCGCTGATCGTCTGGGCGGTGGCCCTGCCCGAAAACGCAGCAAAGGTTCTCGATCTCCTCAACGCAGTTTTGCTTAAGGATTTCGCAAGCTGGTATATCTATGCAGTTGCATTTTTTCTGGTGCTCTGTGTGGGTCTTGCGGTGCTGCCAGCAACTGGCAAGATGAAACTGGGTCGTGCAGATGACGTCCCGGAGTTTTCCAATTTCTCTTGGTTTTCGATGATGTTTGGTGCAGGAATCGGCATCGGGATGCTTACGTTTGCGACCGCTGAACCCATGTATCATTTCGCCACCAACCCAAATGTTATCATGGGCGAGGCAGAAGGTTACGCAGCCAACAACGTGACGCCTGCTTATGTCTGGTCGTTCCTGCATTGGGGGTTTTCGGCTTGGGCCTGTTATGCACTTGTAGGGCTATCGTTGGCCTATTTCGCTTATCGCCGAAACCTGCCGCTTACGATCAGGTCTGGCCTCACTCCGATCTTCGGAGAACGGCTCTCAGGGTGGATCGGACATGCCGTCGATATCATCGCTGTCGTCGCGACGATCTTGGGCGTGGCGCAAACGCTCGGTTTTGGCGTAGAGCAATTCGTCTCTGGGTTCAGCCGCATCGGTATTGGGGAATGGATCACAAATGACGCGGGCAAGCCATCTGCAGCGGGGATCATTTTCGCACTTGTTATCATCTTGGGCGCCTCGACGATGTCGGCCTTGTCTGGCGTCGGCAAGGGCATCAAATGGCTCTCAAATATCAATATGGGGCTAAGCTTCTTTTTGCTTGCCTTCTTCTTGATATTTGGCGCGCCTTTGTTCGGCCTAAGCGCGCTTGCCACAGGAATGATGGAGTATATCCTGGAATTACCGAAACTTCTGTTCACTGTCTGGCGCGCTGATGGCACAGAAACGGGCAATGCGCTTAACGCGTGGCAGGGCGGCTGGTCGGTGTTTTACTGGGCATGGTGGATCGCATTCGCGCCCTTTGTCGGCGTCTTCTTGGCGCGCATTTCCAAAGGCCGGACAATCCGCGAATATGTCATAGGGGCGGTCATCGTACCGTCGCTGATGTGTTTCATATGGTTCACCCTTGTCGGCGGTACTGCCATTGACATGACATTGAATGGCGGCGTAGGCGATGCGATCTCGGGTGCCGGGCAAGAAAGCCAGCTCTTTGTGATGCTCGACCTGATATTGCCAAACGGTTTTGGCTGGGTGATGGCGGTTTTGGTGGTGGTCTTGCTGCTCACCTATCTCGTCACCACGGCGGATTCCGCAATCTTGATCGTGAACACCATCAACGCTGCGGGTGAGGAAAGCCCATCCGGACGCATCCATATCATCTTTTGGGGCGTCGCATTAAGTTTGGTTGTGGGCGGGCTCCTGCTTGTCGGCGGTCTGGGTGCGATCAAAACCGCAATGGTGATCGGCGCATTGCCATTCAGCTTTGTAATGGTGCTGATGGGGATTGCATTGATCAAGGCGATCGTCAGGGATGTGATCCGAGAAAATAACGGGGTGCAATCCGTTCACGACGAGGCCTAATTCCGTCCGCCCTCGCCATACTGGTGAGGGCGGACATCAGACTCTGGGCATGAGACTTCTGTGAGAAGCACGTCCCGTTCAGGTGTTCTACGAAATGTGCAGGCAGCAGCCCGCCTGCAGAGCACGAGCGGTCATGATTCGACGCTCGAACCACCATGCTCGGCATGCAGAACAATGCCGAAAATCTGACCCTTCCGAACCGATGGCATGGATACTCCTTCCTTCTGTGATGGCTTCAACACTCATCATATTGGTACATTGCGATGCCGTCAGGAGGGGGCATCCACGCCATCAACAGAGCCCCTTGGTTGTGGTGATTTCAGTAAGCTTTCGCTCTGACCTGCGTTTAGTCGCACACTGCCTGTTTACCAATACGCAATATGCTCCTCCCCCAAATCGAGTATTGAGGCCTAAATCCGCAATTGTGAGGCCGTGATGTTCGTAAATACAACAACCAGCTATGGATTGGTTGCCCGCTTTTTTCATTGGACGATTGCAGTCCTTGTGCTGATCGATATCGTCCTTGGGGTCATGGGGAAATTCACGCCTCGGTCCGGTGACACCGTCGGTTTTCTTCAGCTTATGTACTCGACGCACAAGACAATTGGTGTGGCGGTACTCGCTTTGGCGATATTACGCGTGATCTGGGCAATATTGCAGCCGCGTCCTGTGCCGCTTCATCCCGAACGACGCGCTGAAACCTTTGCGGCAGAGGCTGCGCATTGGATACTTTATGCTGCCATCTTTGTGCTGCCGCTATCGGGCTGGGTGATGCATTCTGCCGAGGTCGGCTTTGCGCCGATCTGGTGGCCGTTCGGACAAAACCTGCCTTTCGTTCCCAAGTCCGAAGCTCTGGCCCATACGGCAGCAAACGTACATTGGGCTGCAGGGATAGTCCTGGCCGCGACTGTGGCTGCACATATCAGCGGCGCGTTGAAACATGCTATATTGGACCGCGATAGTACTTTGGCGAGGATGCTGCATGGTATCGAGGCCGGGAATAGACAGGGAGAGATCGGTAAGCACGCGGCACCAGCCCTTGCTGCGCTCCTCATCTGGGGGCTGGCAATTGGCGGGGCCGTGACGGTCTTTGCTTCCCCTAATGGTGCGCAAACATCGGGGCAAGGCACCGCAAGTCAAACCACGGGCTGGGCCGTTCAGAACGGCACGGTGGCTATTACGGTTGCGCAAATGGGGGCAGCTGTCACTGGAACCTTTGCAAACTGGCAGGCAGCGATTGAGTATGACCCCGACACGGGAACGGGGCATGTTAATGCAAGCATTGACGCCACCTCTTTGAGCCTCGGGTCCGTGACCGTACAAGCCAAGGGGCCCGAGTTCTTCGACGTCGAAACCTATAGCCAAGCGACCTTTGACGGGGAAATCGCGCGGGGTGACGGTATGGCGCATAGCGCCACGGGTATGTTAACACTCGTTGGAAAATCGGTTCCTTTGACGCTCGACTTTGACCTTGAGCTAGCCAACGGCGTTGCCACGATGTCAGGAACTACAGTTCTGGATCGCCGCGACTTTGACATGGGGGCTGCCTATCCTGATGAGAGCTCAGTCGGATTTTCAGTCGAGGTCCTGATTGAATTAACGGCCATTCAGCCCCAGTGAGCCGGACAGCGCGCATATAAAAAGGCCGCCGGATTTTTCCGGCGGCCTTCTCGTTTTAGCGGGTCTGTACTTATTGTGCAGGAACCATTGCTTCGATTGAGATGTTGATCGTCACCTCGTCACCAACGAATGGTGCAAATTGGCCCATGTCAAAATCAGAACGCAACAGCGTTGTTGTGGCATCAAATCCAGCCCATGGCTGCTTTGCCATCGGATGATCGCCCATCTGGTTCAATGTTGCATCCAACACTACAGGCTTGGTGATGCCATTCAGTGTCAAATCACCGGTGATCAGACCGGTTTTCTCGCCAGTCACTTCGATCGATGTCGACTTGAATGTCACCAGCGGGTTGGCCTCTGCGCCAAAGAAATCATCGGTCAAAAAATGTGCTTCGCGCTCTGGCCAGCCGGTGATCAGGCTGGATGCGGGAAAGGAGACTGAGACAGTGGAGGCAGCAGGGTCGGCCGCGTCCATCTCAATAGTGCCCTCGAACCCCGAAAACATACCTGTGGTTTTAGAATAGCCCAAATGATTGTAGCTGAAGACGATCTGACTGTGCGAAGGATCAAGCGTATAGGTTACAGGGTCTGCATAGGCGCCGGATGCGAAGGTCGCACCCAATACGGTTGTGAGGAGAAGGTTTTTCATTTTAGGCTCACTTTTATGACAATGGTAGGGTAACTGAGTTAACCAGTGAACGCGCCAGCCCGCCTATGCAATGCTCTGCTACACCACAGGATCTGTGCGCCAATGCACAGTGATTTGGAGTGCCCCCATCGGCTGGTCCTGTTTGAAGGCGGTGTCAAACAAATGCGAAGCTGTTTCTCCAAGGACAGTAAGGCTGATCCTTTTGCCGCGCAGGGGCCGCATGTCAGAATAACCGTCAGAAAAACACTTTTAATAATGCAATTACTGTTGAATTCTGCGAGGAACTGACCCGGCGGGGGTGCGGACGAAAACTTGGACTATCTTGGAGATAGTTCATGTATAGCTACGAAGAACGAATGCGCGCGGTTGAG
>NZ_JBGQOQ010000014.1:0-91398 GCF_052119765.1 Pseudorhodobacter sp. W20_MBD10_FR17
GGGGCAAAAAACGCTTGATCGGGTGGCCTGGTTGGGCGATCTTGAGGTCAAACGGCAAGCCACTTGGGGGATGTCGGATTAGCGGTTTTATCAGGGTCAATATCGCTTGGCCGCTGCGTAACCCCGTTAAACGTGCCATTGGTCGCAATGGCAGACTGGGTTAAAACCAAGTCTTCCAAGCTGGTGCTGGTCCCCAAAATCTCGGCACTGCGATTTTTGACAATGCCGACAGTTTTATTCGTCGCAAAGTTGGCATTCATAAACACATCGCCGGTAACTTGTGCGGGTTGGTAAGGGATCTCGGATTCTGCCGTGTCACGCGCAGGGTCAATGACAAGCGCCTCATCCCGCCCGCCGCCGCCATTCAACAGGCCTGCATATTTGCCCTTATAAGACACTTGCCCAGTGCCCGGGCCGATCACCGTGGCATCAGGTGGTGTATAGCCGCCCGTCCGTGAATAGTATGCCCCGCCGTTCGATTCGTTGAACTGGCCACCATTCCCTGCCACAACCGCCGCCACAGATTCGTCAGCACTAATGGCTGCAAGGGCTACGAAAAACTGGTCCAGCGCGTCTTCTTGCACATAGAACGCGCGGTAGCCGGGGTTGCTTGCCTCAAGCGCAGTATTGCGGGCCCATGTCGCCTCAATAGGCGTGGTATCCAGCGCCGAAATTTTAACAAGCAATGTATCTGCGGCCCCGTCAATGCCTTCGACAACCTGCGCACTGGTCAGATTGCTGGCAAGCGTCGTCGGCACGACGACAGCGGTTGTCGTTGTGCTACCCGTCGACGTCGCCACAGTAACATTGTTCAGCGAGTTGCCACTGCACCCCGCAACGGCCATGACAAGCGCGTAAAGCGCCACAGAGGTGTTTTTCATAATGACTACTCGTTTGCCTGAATTTTTTTATGAAACAATGCCTGCTCGATCCCGTTTTTGTCAATTAGCACACAGGGTTCTGGGCCGAAGTTGATGCAAAAAGGTCGCGCCGCCACTGGGTCTTGCCCCCATGCCCCCCTATCTCGTATGCTGCGGCACAACACCCCATACATCTGGGGCCAACCCCTTTTGCATGAGGCCCCGATGCCCCTTTCTCCAGACCAGATCGCCGAAATCGAAGCCCAGCGGGCCACGCCGAAACCCACCCTGCGCGCGGTAAGCGAGGGGATGGAGGCGCATCTTTACGTTGCCCATGAGGTGCTCGATCACGGATTTATCCGCGTCATCGACTATATGGGCGATGATGCCGCCATCGTGCAGGCCGCCCGCGTCAGCTATGGTGCTGGAACCAAACATGTTTCCAATGACGAAGGCCTGATCCGCTACCTCATGCGCCACTGGCATTCGACCCCGTTCGAGATGTGCGAAATCAAGCTGCACGTCAAATTGCCGGTGTTTGTGGCCCGCCAATGGATCCGCCACCGCACCGCCAATGTGAACGAATATTCCGCGCGCTACTCAATCTTGGACCGTGAGTTTTACATCCCCGCGCCCGAGCAACTGGCCGCACAATCGGTGGTGAACAACCAAGGCCGAGGTGAGGTTTTGACGGGGGACGAGGCCGCGCGCGTGCTGGAAATGCTGAAACGCGATTCGAATACGGCCTATGATCATTATGAGGAAATGCTGTCTCAGGCCCAACCTGACGGAACGCCCCAGCAAGGCCTTGCCCGCGAACTCGCCCGCATGAACCTGCCCGCCAATATCTATACTCAATGGTATTGGAAGGTCGACTTGCACAACCTGTTCCACTTCCTGCGCCTGCGCGCCGACGCCCATGCGCAATACGAAATCCGCGTCTATGCCGACGCGATCTGCAAAGTCGTCGCCGACTGGGTCCCAATCGCGTTTTCGGCCTTTGAGGATTACCGGATGGGTGGGGCGACTTTGTCGGGCAAAGCGATTGATTGCGTGCGCCGGATGCTGAAGGGCGAAGAGGTGACGCAAGAGAATTCTGGCATGAGCAAGGGCGAATGGCGGGAGTTTATGGGGGTGGTTGAGGGGTGAACTCCGCATGTCCTGCAACGATAAGCGCAACCGAATTCGAAAAGCTGGTTGCGCAAATCATCCGACTGCTAGGAGAGGGTGGCGCATCAGTTGAGCACAATGCAAAGGTTGTAGACCAAGATACTGCAAGCTGGAGACAAATTGACATTTTGGTGCAGAGGCAAGGTCAGGAATTGCACTATGAATGTCGACACCATTCAAGTCCTCAGGACGTCAAATGGATTGAGGAGTTAATCGGCCGAAAAATATCACTTCGGGCGGACGGGATGGTGGCTGTATCATCTAGTGGCTTCACAGTGCCTGCAATTGCAAAAGCAAAAATGCACTCGATAGGGTTGCTAGATTTTAGGGCTATCTCCCATGAGGCGCTATCAACTTTTCCTACTGTTTTCTGTGAATGGCTGGAGTTCTCTAATATGAAAGTTCATATAGGATCTCATCTTCCAATCAGTTCCCATCATGCTTTTCGCTGGGTTTCCAAGCTGGGATTGTCTTCCTACGAACACCTTGAACGGCTGGTTCATGGCCTTCGAGGTAGGGTTGCAGGTGGGAATTCACTACCCTTCTGGCAGGCAATGAACGCAATACCCCAAAGGTATTATGAATCCAGCAATAGGCTTGTTTCGCCTGCGAGGCTTCATTTGTCTGGTGTTGTTCATTGCTATGAGAAGACATATTCAATTCAAAACGCGCTTGAAATGAACGACCTAATTGTTTCGAACTGGTTAGCAAATATATATACGTTTGGTGTCGATGGGTGCTATTATATTAAGTCGATTGATGTTGAGCGTTTATTCATTGATCTAATGATATTTAAGCTTCCCAAAGGCTCGGCACTGACAAAAATCGCATTTTTCGACTCTGGAAGAGATAAAGTTGCTCTTTCTGGCAATATTAGTGAGATGCGAAAGCCTCCAAGTATGTTCTCAGTTGAGGTTTCGCATGAAGATAAGCGGGAAACTTTAGTGCATCGGGCCTTTCAGAAAGCAAGCGTGGGATACGCATTCTGCGAGCAGCCGGCTAAATGATATAACTAGATTTGTCGCGGTTCTGTGAATAATACTGTCAATACTCTGGCAATCCCAGCAAGCCATTCTCAACGTCAAATTCCCGCCGCGCCTCACCCCCGCTTGCACCCATCCTCGCGCGGGGTTAAACGGGGGAAACGTTGAAAAAGGGGCCGTCATGTCCATTGATATCGATACCGCGCGCAAGGTCGCGAAACTCGCCCGTATTCGGGTGGAAGAGGCGGATTTGCCCGCCCTCGCAACCGAACTTTCCGGCATTTTGGGCTTTATGGAGCAGCTGAATGAGGTGGACGTCGAGGGCATTGAGCCGATGACCTCGGTCACGCCGCAGCGCCTTAAACGCCGCGCCGACGTGGTCACGGATGGCAACATTCAAGAACAAATTTTAAAGAACGCCCCCGATGCGCGGGAAGGCTTTTTCGCAGTGCCGAAGGTGGTGGAATGACACATCTGAACGAACTTACCATCGGCGCCGCCCGTGATGCCTTGCGCGCAGGGGAAACCACGGCGGTTGATCTGACCATGGCCTGCCTGACCGCAATTGATGCGGGCGACGGTTTGAACGCTTTTGTCCACAAAACGCCGGAAATCGCGCTGGATATGGCCCGCGCCGCCGATGCCCGTATTAAAGCGGGGGATGCGCCTGATATGTGCGGCATTCCGTTGGGTATTAAGGATTTGTTCTGCACTAAAGGTGTAGACAGTCAAGCAGCAAGCAACATTTTGAAAGGGTTTAAGCCGGAATACGAATCAACCGTGACCAGCCAGCTGTTCAACGCGGGCGCTGTGATGCTGGGCAAGCTGAACATGGATGAATTCGCGATGGGCTCGTCGAATGAAACGTCCTGTTATGGCAATGCGATCAACCCGTGGAAGGTTGACGACCGGCAGTTGACGCCGGGTGGCTCGTCTGGCGGGTCGGCTGCGGCAGTGGCGGCTGATTTGTGCTTGGCGGCAACGGGTACAGATACCGGCGGCTCTATCCGCCAGCCTGCGGCCTTTACCGGCATCGTGGGGATTAAACCGACCTATGGCCGTGTTAGCCGTTGGGGCGTGGTGGCCTTTGCCTCGTCACTAGACCAAGCTGGCCCGATGACCAAATCGGTACGCGATGCGGCGATTATGTTGGGCGCGATGTGCGGCCATGACCCCAAAGACAGCACCAGTGCAGACCTTGCCGTGCCAGATTTTGAGGCGGCTTTGACCGGCGATATCCGCGGGAAAAAGATCGGCATCCCGCGTGAGTACCGTATGGATGGCATGCCCGCCGAGATTGCTAAGCTGTGGGATGATGGCACAGCGATGCTGAAAGATGCAGGCGCGGAAATCGTTGATATTTCCTTGCCGCATACGAAATACGCTCTGCCTGCCTATTATGTGATTGCGCCTGCCGAGGCGTCTTCGAACCTCGCGCGCTATGACGGGGTGCGCTATGGCCACCGCGCCAACTTAAAGGCTGGTGATGGCATCACCGAGATGTATGAGAAAACCCGCGCCGAAGGCTTTGGCCATGAGGTGCAGCGCCGTATCATGGTTGGCACTTACGTGCTGTCGGCTGGTTTTTATGATGCCTATTACAACCGCGCGCGGCGTGTGCGGGCACTGATCAAGCGTGACTTTGACAATGTATTTGCGGCGGGCGTTGATGCGATTTTGACACCGGCCACGCCGTCTGCTGCCTTTGGTTTGGGCGAAATGGCGAATGCCGATCCGGTGCAAATGTACCTGAACGATGTTTTCACCGTGACCGTCAACCTTGCGGGCCTGCCTGGTATTTCGGTGCCCGTGGGCCAAGATGCGCAAGGCCTACCTTTGGGGCTGCAACTGATCGGCAAGCCGTGGGATGAGGCGGGTCTGCTGAATCACGCCTATGTGCTTGAACAGGCTGCGGGCTTTGTGGCCAAAGCCGATAAATGGTGGTAAATGCCAACGTTAATCCATTTTCTGTCGGAGTAGCGTATGCGCTCGCTTAAAGTTATTGTCGCTGTTTTGGCCGTCTCGGCCTGTTCTCCTTCGGTCCCGGATAGCGGGGCTGGGGTTGGTTTTGGCAATTATTCCGACTATGTGCGCCAGCGCGATGCGGGGCAAATAGCCCCTTCTGGGCAGCCACTTGGCGCTGCGCCCAATCAGCCGATATTTTCGACGGATGCCGTTGGGGCAGCGCTGGATAACGCGGCAACGGGTACCACTCCGACAACGGGCCGCGTCATCGGCCAAACGGCACCCGCGACTTACAGCAATACCGATGCGAACCGCCCGCGTGGCGACGCCCCTGCTGGCATTAAGCAAGAATCGGGTGAGATGAACCGCGCGGCGAGCATATCGGATGAGCAGGATTTCAAAGCCGTCTCATCGCGCGAAAGCATTGCAAGCAACGCCGAACGTTTGGCCGAGCAGCGCGCCCAGTACGAGGTGATCGAGCCAAAAGCATTGCCACAGCGCACAGATAAAAACGGCGCCAGCATTGTGCAATTTGCGCTTGCGACCACCCATGCGCCTGGCGTGCAAATGTACAGCCGTGGTGGGCTGTTCGCGCGTGACCCATTGAAAACATGTGCAAAATACGCGTCTCCCGATCTTGCCCAAGAGGCGTTTTTGGCAAATGGCGGGCCAGACAAAGACCGTGAAGGGCTTGACCCGGATGGTGACGGTTTTGCCTGTGGATGGGACCCGCGCCCGTTCCGTAACGCACTGAAATAACCAGCCTGTGCCGCTTTCCCCTAATTTTGGTGAGCGGCGCGGTGGGCTGTTGCCCGAATTTATCGTGCTGCATTACACGGCGATGGCCAGTTGTCAGGCTGCGGCTGATCGGCTTTGCGACCCAGCGTTTGAGGTCTCTGCCCATTATTTGATAGATTATGACGGAACGGTGCACCCGTTGGTGGCCGAGGAGGCGCGCGCCTGGCATGCGGGGGCAGGGCAATGGCACGGCTTGGATGACATGAACTCTCGGTCCATCGGGATTGAGTTGGCGAATGATGGGTTGGAACCGTTCCCCGAGCCGCAAATGGCCGCGCTGGAAACCCTGCTGGCGGGCATTATGGCGCGCTGGTCCATCCCGCCGCAGGGCGTGATCGGCCATTCTGATATGGCACCGGGCCGTAAAGCGGACCCCGGTGCGCGGTTTGATTGGCAACGCTTGGCGCGAGGGGGGCTGTCGATTTGGCCCACGCCGGACGCGGCCGAGGCGCCTGATGCGGCCTCATTTTATGATTTGGCGCAGGCGATTGGCTACCCAGATGTTGCCCCCGATGTGCTGTTGCAGGCGTTTCGTTTGCGCTTTCGTCCGATGGCGCAGGGGCCGCTAGACCTGACAGACCTTAAACTTGCACAGGCGCTTGCGAAACGCGTTGACGGCAGCGCGGACCAAGCGTAAGCCCCACCTCGCGCGGATGGCCGGATGACCGCGTGTTTGGCGTAGTCGCACGAGGTAACACTCGGGGGAAACCGTTAGATGCGAGGAAAGTCCGGACTCCATGAGGCAAGGGTGCCGGGTAACGCCCGGCTGGGGTAACCCAAGGGAAAGCGCCACAGAGAAGAGAACGCCCTGCATGTCAGGGCAATGGTGAAACGGTGGGGTAAGAGCCCACCGCAGACGTGGCAACACGGATGGCAAGGCAAGCCCCACCCGGAGCAATGCCGAATAGGGGCCTCACGCGGGCAGGTTGGGCAACCAATACCGCCGCAGGGACGCATCAGCCCAGAGGCCCGGGTTGGCAGCTAGATCCCACTGGTAACAGTGGGGCCAGAGGAATGGTCATCGAAAGGCGGGAACGCCTGGAACAAAATCCGGCTTACAGGCCATCCGCGCAAATTGTTTCTTTGGCTTGAGCTGCAGGGCGGCATCATGGGCGCTGCGCCACGCCGCGCACAGCATTATGAATGCGCCGTTGAACATAATATAGGCGACCCCGAACACCGCAGCCGCGACGGAAAGCACCGCCATCCACAGCAGCACGTTTGCCAGAAATGCGCCAATGGGGCCGTCGGGCAGGGTCATCCCTGTGGCCACAATCAGCCCGATATAGCCAAGCGTTAGGGCGGTCGCATGGGGGCTAGCCCATAACCACGCGCGGCCTATCCGTGTTTTCGGCGGCAGTTTTGGCGGCGTTGGTGGCTTGATGGACACATAGGCGCGGGTGGCGAGTGCATCCAGAAGGTCGTTCTCGTTCAAAAAATCGCGGCGGAATGAGCCGAAATCGGACAGCCAGCCATAGTTTTTGTCCAGGCGTAGCAGGGTAGCTTGGTCAATCTGGGCCGACAGTGTGCTATCCTATTCGCCACGTTTGAAGCGCGTGCGGATGACCATCGGCGATGGCATAGCAGATACGATCGGCGTATTCGGGATCGCGGATCAAAGGGCTGTCCAGCGCCGCGTTAATCCGTTCGCCGCCCGACATTGCTATGGTATCGGTGGCGAGTGCGGCCAGCAATGCCTCGGCGGCGTCACGGCGCGCCTGTGTGACCAGCTTATCGGGGCTGGGGGCACGCCCCACAGATGGTGGAGGGCTGACCTCGGCCTGTGCGTCCTCGGGCTGCTCTGCTGGGGCCTCGGCCTGCGCCGCCTTGGCTGCAGCCTTGCGGGTGCGGTTATAGTCATTTTGCGTATCACGCCCTTCGCGGATTGCGACCGCGTTTTCATAGGCGGCGCGTAGGGCTGAAAAGCCCTTTATGTCATTGCCTTGGTCGATCTGCTTCAGCGCGCGGGCATAGGCGCGGCGGATGTCTTTCACCTCAGGCGGCATTTTTTCGAGCCCCAGCACCGACCACGGGTATTTCGCGTCAGGTGACATGATTGGCCTCAAACGCGTCAATCGCCTCATGCATGGCTTTGCGCATCTTTTCCAACGCTTGCTTGTCTTGGGCATCAATGGCGGCGTCAAAGTCGATCAGCAGTCGGCTAATCCAATCCGCGCCCATCGGCCCGTGCCATGGCATAGGCCGCCTCTAGCCGCGCGCGCAGGTGCAGGTTTGCCGCCTCATCGCGCGGATGCACCTTGAGCTTGGCCATTTTGCCCAAGGCAGATTTGATGTCGCTGTCCGACATCTCGCCCGCCAGCTGATCAATCACCAAATGCGCCTTTTGCCGGTCGAATCGACGGTGATATCGACCTATAGCAAGCCCGATATGTCATAAGTAAAGCGCACGATGGCCGATTCGTGCCGTTCCATGTTGCGGGGCACCTTGACCCGCATCACGCCCAAAAACAGGTTGTTCATCACCAGCGGCGACTCGCCTTGATAGATTGTAAACCGCAGCTCTTGTTGGCCCAAAGCGACCATGGCAAAGTTACGTTCGCGCGACGTGGGGATGATCGCGTTGCGTTCAATCAGCGGCGCAAAATAGCCCTCACGGTAAGTTTGGCCCATGTGATGCGCGGTTTCAACGTCAAGGGTAAAGGCCGAAACATCGGTGATCACCACGTCATCCAGTACCGCATGTTCTGCGACCAGCGCCGCCTGCACAGCCGCCCCCAGCGCCACCACATGGTCAGGGTCCAGCCCCATCATCGGGAATTGGCGCAGCTTGCGGCTGGCAAAGGCGCGCACGGCGGCCATGCGCGTCGCCCCGCCAACCAGCACCACCTTGTCGATTTTTTCGGGCTGCATCTTGGCGTCATTCAGCGCGCGGTCCAGTGGTGCCGACAGCCGCGTCATCATCTGCCCCGTCAGGTCATCAAACCGGAAGCGGGTGATCGTCGTTGCAATCTTATGGCCTTGCAAATCGGCCTCGAGCACCGCTTGCATATCGTTGGACAGCCCGCGTTTTGCGCGTTCGGCCAGTTCCAACAGGCCGGGGCGCAGATCGGCCCTGTTCACATCCGGCCCCGATTGCGTGGCGATATAGCGGGCCAGCGTCTCTGCAAAGTCCTCGCCGCCCAGAAACGCATCGCCCGCAAGGGCGCGCCAAACTCCTCGCGCCCCAGCTTGTAACGCCGTTCCGTGCCCATCACGCGTTTGAACAATGCGGCGGCCATTGCGGGCTGTGCTTGCGATACTTCGCGCGCGGTATCGCCCACGATCAGCGACCCATCTTTGATTGCCACGACCGATGGCGTCAAAACCGCGCCTAACGCGTTGGGAATCGGCTCCGGCTTGCCATCCCGAAACACCACGATAAGCGAGTTTGTCGTCCCTAAGTCGATACCAATATGCACGAATTAGGTTCCTTTAGTCGTCTTTAGCAGGGCTTTAACTGTTATCAGGCTGTTCCTCGAAAAGATCAAACAAAACTGGGAATATCACGTTGACTCGGCGCTGTGATGTGGGCATAAGCGCGGCTCATAAGGATTTCGCGGGGAAAGTCTGTTTCCCTCGCACGCAGGAGAGATGACTATGGCGAAGCCGGCGACAATCAAGATCCGCCTGAACTCGACGGCGGGCACCGGGCACTTTTATGTGACCAAAAAGAACGCCCGTACCATGACCGAAAAGATGGTTGTACGCAAGTATGACCCGGTTAAGCGTGAGCACGTTGAGTATAAGGAAGGCAAGATCAAGTAAGATCTGCCGAACCGTATCGAAGACGAGGCCGTGCCAATTGGTGCGGCTTTTGTCATTTTTGGGTGCCTGAGTTGGGTGGCCCGCAGCACTCGTTTCGTGATTACAGCCGCTCTGACTGCTGGCTGAGGCATGCACCGCAAAGCCCCTGCAGTTCGGCGCTCTATGTGGCGGATACGGTGCACCAGCCGCCTTAAAAATCAACGGCTTTGGCACAGCGTGCCCGCGCATAAACACCACTTGTATCCGCGCAACACCCAGCTGGTCAGCCGGTTTTTGCAAACCGACCTGCCCAAATGAAAAGGGCCGCCCGAAGGCGACCCTTTAATGTCTTGCCTGTTAACCGTTCACTCACGGTTACCAAGGAATGACAGCAAGAACATGAACATGTTGATAAAGTCGAGGTACAGACGCAGCGCGCCCATAATCGCCGATTTACCCAACCACTCGCTATCGCCATGCTGGGCGTGCTCGATATATTCGTTCTTGATTGACTGGGTGTCATAGGCGGTCAGACCTGCGAAAATCAGAACGCCGATGGTCGAGATGGCGAATGCCAGCGCCGACGAGGCAAGGAAGATGTTCACAACCATCGCCACCAACAGGCCAATCAGGCCCATCATCAAGAACGTACCCATGCCGGACAGGTTCTTTTTGGTGGTGTAGCCATAGAGCGACAATCCGGCAAAGGCGATCGAGGTGATCAGGAAGGTCTGCGCAATCGAAGTCCCTGTATAGACAAGGAAAATCGACGACAGCGATACGCCCATCAACGCGGCATAAGCGTAGAAGAACAGCTGTGCAGCAGCCGTCGACAGACGGTTAATCACCGCGCCGAAGGCAAAAACCATAACCAGCGGCGCAAACATCACCACCCATTTCAGCGGCGAGGTATAGAGCGCTTGGCCAAGGCTGGTCAGCATGGTGCCATTGCCCATCTGCACTGTCGCCAGTGATGGATCGGTGGTGGTGGCAAGGCCCGAAATCGCCCAAGCCGCAGCGCCCGTTAGCAACATGCCAACCGACATAAGCCCGTAAACTTTGTTCATGTGGGCGCGAAGCCCGGCATCGATTTGCGCAGAACGGGTACCTGCGCCGACCGAATTGATGGTTTGATACTCAGCCATAACAGCCTCCATAAGAATTCAGGACTGGCCCTGCACAAAAAATGCAAATCCAACTACCATTGAATATTGGGGGTGGGGGCGGCAATATCAAGCCTTTCTGGCTGTAAAATACCAATTTCAGTCATAAGTTTTTTTCTTGTAAAGGCAATGTCTTGGACGTTTTAGCGTATCCAGTGCCTTGGGGCGTCCCAAATCTTGCGCTGGCTTTCGGCTTGGGCCTGGGGGCCTGTTAACCCGAGATCGCGCAATGCGTCAGGGCCGAGTTGGCCTAGCACGCGCCGTTGGCGTTGCAGGGCTAGTCTGTCTTGCAAAACTTTCCAGAACCCGCTGCGGTGTGGGCAGGCGGCGTGACGGGTGCTGTCAGTTGAAATATGTTCCATAATACATTCCTAACCTTTATCTTTCGGGGCTGGTTCATTCCAGTTATTGATATATGCCGCAACATATTGCATCATGGAAATGAATGATTGTTGCCCTTAGCCGCACGGATATTGATATGTCGCGAAATCTTGAAATGTCTGCCCTACGTGCCGTGTTGGCTGTGGCCGATACCGGCGGCGTGACCCGCGCGGCGGGGCTGCTCAACCTCACGCAATCGGCTGTTTCGATGCAGATCCGTCGGCTGGAAGAGGCGCTTGGCGTGCAGCTGTTCATCCGCGCCGCACGTAAAATGGAGCCTTCGGCGGAGGGCGAAAAGTTAATTTCTTATGCCCGCCGCATTATGGTGCTGAATGATGAGCTGCTGATGCGGCTGGCGCCCGAAAGCTTTGATGCCGAGCTGCGGCTGGGCGTGCCTTACGATATCGTCGCACCACAAATCCCCAATATTCTGCGCGATCTGTCAATTGGCTACCCGAAGATGCGAATCAATCTGGTCTCATCTTACAGCCGAACCTTGAAAGAGGGCTTCAGGGCTGGTGACTTTGATATGATTTTGACGACCGAGTTTCCGCCTCCTGAAGGGGTCGAGGTGCTGGCCAAACGCCGGCTTGTCTGGATCGGCTCGCCCGATCAACGCGCGGCCAACAATCGTCCGCTGCGGTTGGCGTTTAAGGAAACCTGCTTTTTTCGCCCTGTGGCGCATGCTGCCTTGGATGCGGCTGGAATCACATGGGAAAATGCCTTTGATGGCGACAGCGAAACGGTTGTCGAGGCGACCGTCGCGGCGGGCCTTGGCGTGTCGGCCCGCATCGAAGGCCAAGTGGCGCAAGGCTGTGTTGAGATCGGGTTTGACGCGGGGCTGCCCGATTTGGGCCATTCCTACATTTGCCTCTATGACAGCGGCCAAGCCAAGGGCGATCTGGCCGACGCGTTGCGCGCTGCACTGCGGGCCAATTACGGTGGGGCGGAATAAGGGGGGCGGTTCAGCCCCCCGAAACCGGCCTATTTGTCGATCCGCGCGCCCATGATCGCAATAGCTTCTTGATACACGCTCGCCGCGTTCCATTCCTTTATAACGGCATAGTTCGGCTGACCTTTTTGATAGCCTTGCCCCGGGCGCCAGCCCTTTTGCCGCAGATAATTGGCGGTTGACGCCAGCGCATCCACACGGTTGTTCAAATCCACCCGCCCGTTACCATCACCATCCACGCCGTATTTCAGCGCATTGCCCGGCAAAAACTGCGTATGCCCCCATTCGCCATGCTTTGCCCCAACAGATTGTGACGTAATCGACCCGCGGTCCACCAAAACAAGCGCGGCCATCATATGCGGACGAAAGAAATCTGATCGGCGGCAATCATAGGTCAGCGTTGAAATCGCCGACACGATATTCGTGTCGCCCATATAGCCGCCAAACGCCGTTTCCATGCCGTGAATTGCAATCAATACCCCCGCGGGCACGCCGTATTGCTGTTCAAGTGCTGAATATAGATTGGCATTTTTCGCCTTTTGGCTGCGGCCCTGTTTGACAATCGTATCGGCGCCGCGCACCTGCATGAACTTATCTATCGTGTATTTAAAGCTTTTCTGATTACGGTCTGCCGAAATCGTCTCACGCGAATAGCTAGAGCCCTTTAGCGCCGCAATGCCTTTGGCACCAACCCCTTGCGCTGCGGCCTCGCCGGCAATCTCTGCTTTCCAAGCCTCATACCCCCCGCCCGAATTTGAGCATGACGCGGCCATCGCAGCGTTGCCCCCGCCGGATAAGACAAGCGCAAGCACTACAGGTTTCCACATCGACATATTCACACTCCTAAATCAGCTGTGTCGAAGTCTACGGCTAACCCACAGCCTTTCAAGGGGTTGCTGTAAAAACATATTGCCGCATCCGATGCGGACATAACGATCAAAACGCGCGCCTTAAATCAGGTGTAAATGCAGGTTGAAGGCAATACCGATCAAAACCAGCCCGCCAAACCAAGCCATACACAGGCGGGCCGCCCGGTTACAGTTGATCGCTTTCGTAATTGTGCCGCCCATATAGGCGACCACTATGTCAGAGGGAATCGCCGTTAGCGGAACCAATGCGCCCAGAACAAGCAGTTGCAATTGCACACTACCGTCCCCGGCTTGGACAAAGGGCGGTAAAAACAGGGCAAAGAACAACACGGTTTTGGGGTTCAGCAGCTCGACCAATATCCCTTGCCAAACGATTGCGGAAAATGATTTCGGCACCACCCTATGCGGCGCAAGCGTCAGGTTGGCGCTGGCTTGCGCGCCGCGGATCATTCCCACGCCCAACCAAATCAGATAGGCCGAGCCGACATAGCGCAACGCCACAACCATCCAGTCAAACTGGGCGAACACCGCCGCCAAGCCAAGCGCGGTTGCGACGGCAAGGATCACCCCGCCCAAGCCCAGCCCAATCGCCGAGGCCAAGCCCGCCGCACGGCTTTGCCCTACACTGCGCGAGAGAACATACAGCATAGACGGCCCCGGCGTTGCACTTAATGCGAGGCCGGCAAACATAACGGTCAGAATCGTACTGATCTCAGGCATGATCTAATTCGTACTCCGGTTTAATCGGTGCTCAAACGGGTTGTGGCTTGGTCTGGCTGCAGTGCGCTTTGGATCCCGTAAATAAGGGAAGTCGCGGATCAGCATCTGCTCCAAATGTGCCCCTGCAAAAAATGGATCATATTTCGGTTTTTGACCGGCAGGGACCAGCTGCGCAAAGGGTTTGATTAGGGTGTCATGGTTGGCTGCGACAAAATAGGGCATCGAAAACCGCTCGGGCGCAAGGTTCAATACGCGGTGCGGGGTTGATCGCAGCACACCATTGCTCCACGCCTCTAGCATGTCGCCGATGTTAACCACAAAAACCGCAGGGTCCACCGGCACATCAATCCATTTATCCTCGCGTGTCATCACCTGCAAACCTTGGTTGCGCGTGTGCAGCAGGGTCAGGCATTCATAATCGGTATGCGCGCCCATATTCACCGATTTATGGTTGGCCAGCGCGTTTTGACGTACATAATGCAGCAGGCGCAGTTGCGAAATCGGCTTGGTCATCTGGCCGGTCATGGCACCGCGCGGCAGTCCCAAATGTAGCTCGAGCGTGGTGCAAAGCATGCGCCCCAGCGCGGAAATATGGGCGTAATATTGGGCCACGGTCTCTTGAAATCCGGGCAGGTCGGGCCAGACATTCGGCCCCAAAACGCGGTTTCCAGACAGGTAGTCGGGATCGTCGTGGGGCAAATCCAAGCCCATATCAAAGGCCTCATAGCTGCGGTTTGCCTCATCGGGATAGTCGCCCTTTTCCGTAAAGGGCACATATCCGCGATGGTTAGAACTGTTGCCGATATAGTACTTTTGCTTGGTCTCATGCGGCTGTGCGAAAAACTGTGCGGCGGCCTGATAGGTTGCCTCCACCATCGCCAGCGGGATGCCATGGTCGCAAATTCGGAAAAAGCCGAAATGACGTGCGGCGCGGCCAATCTCATCAGCCAAACCCCCCATCTTTTCGGGGTTGCCCGACCACAGATCGCGGACAGATATCAGCGGCAAACGGTCCAGGCTGTCCGTTTCACGATGGCATAAAAGGGTCATCCCAACCTCCAACTTGGCACCAAAATGACGCTAGCGTTTCATGGTTAACAAATCATTTCGAGTGCTGGCAATGGCGGGGAAATAGAGATGAAATGTAGCACCATGCCCGACCGCAGACTCAACGGCCACGCCGCCCCCCGTTTGCTGCATGAACCCCATAACCATCGATAATCCCAACCCTTTTCCAGACCCTTCGGGCTTGGTTGTGAAGAAGGGGTCAAAAATCTGCGGCAAGATATGTTTGGCAATGCCGGAACCAAAGTCTTTAACGCTTACGCGGACATAGGGCCCTGGGGTCAGTTTGCAGCCACGCTTCTCAGCATCGGCCCAACTGTGCTGCACATTCTGCGTTGAAACTATGGGCTTTTCGCCTTTGGGTGCTGCATCACGCGCGTTGGATATAAGGTTTTGGATGGCCTCTTGGGCCAGTTTAGGGTCGGTCTTTACACTCCACAGATCCGGGTCCAAATCAACGTCTAGCCAGCCGTTCAAGACCTGTTTGCTGTGGTCGCAGGCGTCCGTCACCAACAGGTTAAAATCGACGACTTGCGGCTCTAGCCGCGTGCGCTGTGCAAAGGCCAGCATGTCGCGGATCAGCTTGGCCCCCTGATTGGCGGCAGATCTTGCCTCGGCATAGCATTCCTTGGCATCTGGGCTGATGATTTCCGCTTCAATAAACTCTAGGTTTCCAGAGATAACTGTTAGCAAGTTGTTGAAGTCATGTGCAAAACGTCCGGTCAGGCGGCCGACGGATTCCAGTTTTCGGGCGGCAAACAGCTCGGCCTCAAGTGCCTTTCGGCTGACTGTTTCGGCATGCAAACTGGCATGCGCCTGCACCAAGGTATGGTATTGCACGGTCGAGCGTGCGACCTCGGCCAAAAGCTCAAGCTTGGCGCTGGTCATCGCGGCAATTGTGGTCAGCACTTCAAGCTCGGCCTCGCCAAAGGCGCCGGGCATGGGGTGTTCGCTGTCAATCACCCCGACCACGTTACCGCGGATGATCAGGGGCACACAAATCTCGGATCGTGCAGGCTGCGTATCGGGAATATAGTTCTGATTCTTTAACAGATCATCAACAATGACCGGTTGTTTGGTCTGAGCGACGTGCCCCGTAATTCCCTCGCCAAACGGTATTTTTAGCGGGTTCACAATGCTACGCCCATAAGGGTTTTTCTCACCCAGGGCGGCCACTTGCGTCAGTATCGTCTGGCTGTCATCGGCCTGATAAATCACGCAATCGACAAAGTTCAAATGCCCCACAACTTTTTTTGCCACATACCAAAATAGGTCGTCGATGTTTGGGATCGCGATCAAATCAATGGCAAACGCATTCAGCGTGCGCAGCGCAGCGGCTTCATGGATGTGGGTCTCGGTGTCGCGTTTATCTGCCGATTGCATTGAATCGTCTTCCTTTTTCGCGCTGGGGTTCTTAGATTCTAACCAAAACTCCCGCCTCGCGATAGCCTAAAGTGATTGCGCAACCAGAAGGAAATGTGGCCTGTAGGAGGAAAACCGTTTTCACGTCGGCTCATGTTTGGGGCCAGATTCTGCGGTTCCTGAAACGCATGCCACGCGTAATTGACGCCATTGTTAGCCAAGATGCCCCTAGGCTCGCTGGGTACTCCCCCCTAAAATTAGGGACGTTCAAAGGTTGAAACGTCTCGGCAAGGTATCTGCGGTGATTTGCGATGTGGACCGGACGATTTGGCGACGCGCAGATCATGGCGATCTTGAAACAGGCGGAGGCATGGGCGCGTCGCTCATCACAGAGTTGCAGGCGATGGCTGAACAATACCGCAGGCTCAAGAGTTGGAGCTGCCAGTAGGCTGTTAGTTTGTTGTTTGAGACTGCGATGGGGAGGGATAAGACGTTGCGAGCATCACTTCTCCCAAAGAGGGTTTCTGCAATTGCGATGGTAGGAAAAGCGGCGCGTTGTTTTTAAAACATATCAGAATATTGTTCTAATTTATCTGTTTGGAAGTTTACAGTGGCAGTCCGTAGGGCTTCCATTGGTATGTTTACCTGCGTCCAGATATGTCTAAAAAGTTCATTGTTTCCAATAGCCTGTTGGATTGTTGCGTCCTTCGCTGTCTTGATATGCCCGCCTGTATCTGGCAAATTTCTGTAGTAGGAAATCAGTAGGATAACACATGGGACGGGGTTCCGAACTTTTGACGATGATGAAGACCAAGGGCGAAGCGGTCTTCTATTTGGACGGCAAAACCCTGACCGAACCGGGGCACTATCGCGACGGCAAGGGGCTGTATCTGCAAGTATCGGTTTGGGGAACGAAGTCGTGGGTCTTCCGCTACACTGCCCAAGGTAAGGCGCGGGGCATGGGCCTTGGTTCTGTCGAAGACGTGTCGTTGAAAGACGCCCGCTATGAAGTTGAACGGCTTCGCGTAGTTGTTCGGGAAGGCCGTGACCCAGTAGAAGAACGTCGCGCGTTAAACGCCGTGCCCGACGTGCCGAAGGTCGTAACGCGGTGTTCGCCGTTCTTTTTGACCTTCATACGCGCTGCGGGGATTGTGAAAACCTTCGACCGAAAGTCGATTTCGCCCCATGTTGCCCCCCGAACTTCACCGCTACGGCTGGCGCAATAAGTGACAAATTCTAACGCCCGTGCTGCCATGCCTTCCCGCTTGCCAAGGGCTGCAAACCATGTGGGCAAATCGTCCTGTTGGATTGCGGGTTGGTTTTGCGCTTCGGCCTTTTTTTGGTTTTTAATCCATATTTGCAGCGCCGCGACCGATGCCGGATTGTCGGTTTGGCGGCAACCTTCATCTATCGCCCAAGCAAAAATGCTTTCACAGCGTTGCCTTACCCTTCGGGCGGTGTCTGTTTTGGTGGCCCATATCGGCTTCAAAACTTCCTTCACGTCGTCAATGGTGATGGTACCCACATTCTTCGCCCCCAACTTCGGGACAATGTGAAGGTCAAGGCTTGCCCGCCATTGCTTGCGGTGCTTTTCACTCGAAAGGCCGTTGATGTAGTTGGTCTTCATGTATTCGTCCAAAGCGTCGGCGAACGTTGCCCTGTCTGACGCCGCCGTTGTATTGTTGAAGTCGCTTCCGAATTTCGAAGCCGACCACACGAACCCCAAGGCGCTGATTTTTCCGGCCCCAAGAGGCGGTGAAATGTCCGACGCCACAATGTCGGCTGTTATGAAACGGATGCATGAAGCCAAGGTCAAGACAGACGCAAAGGGTTGGATAGACATTCGCCTGTCGATACCAGAAAACCCCGACGAAGAACCGCAGCCGCGCCCCGCTGTTCCGCATGGATTGCGTTCCACCTTCAAGGATTGGGCGGCAAAACGCGGGTTCGACAATATTCAAAGTGAATTGGCCTTGGCGCATAATGTGGGCAACGAAGTCGAACGCCGCTACCGCCGCGACGATCTTGTTGAAGAACGCCGGGCCATGATGAATGCATATGCCGCTTTCTGTCGGGGTGAAGAAAGCGAAACGTCGAAGGTCGTTCCGCTGCGGGCAGGGGTTGCGTGATGGATTGGCAAAAATTCCAACATTTCAAAGCCGAACTTGCGAAAGAAATATGCTGCGAACTTACCGAAGTTGAAGCGGTGTTCGGCCCGTTGACTGCATACACGCTATGGGGCGAAGAACAGGCACAGTCGGGTCAGACAGGGCAGGCCGCGATTGAGGCAAACGCTTACCCGTCGCGAAGCAGCCCGACAGTATCGCCGCGCGTTGGAAGGCGAAATCAAAATTGAGGATATGAGCCGCCTTGTAAACGCTTTGGCTATCATATCCCGCATGATCGAAAGCGGCGAATTTGAAGGGCGCTTGGAGAAGCTAGAGGGGTTGAGCGAATGACCCGTAGCATTGCGGCCCGTGTCGCACGTTTGGAAGCCCGGCACAAAGCCGCAGTCAACAAACCAAAGGGCGTTATCGGCGGATTGCCCGAAACATACGTCGAAGAAATTGAAGGCGTTCTTTACCTGCGACGGCCCGAAACGCCGACCGGGCAACCCTTCGCGCAATATGCCCGTAATCAGCAAGCCGAACTTCGAAATGAGTTGCTTCGACTGTTTGGCGATATGTCCGACGACCCGCAGGCCGCATTCACCCGCGATAGTGTGGGCAACAGCCCTGCGCCTCTAAAACCCGGTCGCAAGCAACCGAACTTCATTCATCTTGCCGACGGCACCGAAATTAAAATTAAAAGGAACTAAGCCAATGAACCGCTATTTGAACAACAACCCCGATCATGTGAAGTTTCTGGATATGGCCCGTCTTGATGTTGGGTTTCGTGTCAATTTTTTTGCGATGAACGTCGAAGACATTGACGCCGTGCTGGGAACCGCCGCGACCCGTGCAAAGTATGCGGTGCAAGAAGCAATCTCACGCCTTGAACGTTTGGCAACCGATACTTCGAAAACCAACGACGCTAAAAACGAAGCGGCAAAAACGCTCTTCAAGAATGTGACAAAGGAAGTAGCGCAATCAATCAAAACAATTCGCAGCTATGGCGACCGCGAAGCCGAAGCCGCAAAGAACCGCGCTTTTGCGGTGCTGGAACCCGACGCTTCCAAAAGTGCCGTATATTCAGAGGTTCGCCAATATTGCCGCGAACAAGCCGCTAAGGGCGACCCCGATTGGCCTATGCGTTTGGGTGAACTTTGCCGCAGCGACCTTGACACCGCCCGCGCTATTAACGCCGCGCCGGGCTTTCTTTCGGGCGTCGGCGATGATCGTCGCATGCACCTTGTGACAAACGCGCTGGAAGCATTTGCACCCGACGACATTGCCCATATGACCCATGCGCTTGAAGTTGGAAAACAAGCCGAAAGAATGGAAATCGGCTTAAACAAACTAGGGCATGCAATGTTCAATTCGGCCCTTGCCGACCGGGCGTCTTATAGCCGGGTAGATGTGGATGCGCCCCTTGTTGCGCCCGAGGCGGGGGAATAAAGATGCCCACATTAGCCGAAACCCAACTTGCCGAATTGTCCGCATGGCTTGTCGCGTCGTCGCAGGACGAAAAGTCACCTATGGGCGATACCATTATTCACGACGCTTACGGGCAGCTTGTGACGGTCGCCCTAGACGACCCTGCGCCCGACCTGTCTGCGGCTCTTGCTTTGGGCTGTTTGCCTTTGCTGATGGCCCATGACGTGCCCGCAGCGACCTTCACAGCGATTGAGGGGCAGGCCAAGTTAGATGAACGTGCCGCGCATATCGTTTGGGTCGCAGGGGCCGCGATACACGACCCGCTGCGGGGCTTCCCCGCCTGTCATGTGGTTCGGGTCGCCGAAGGGCAGACCTTGCGCCAAGCGGCTGTAGCAAGAGGCATTGACCCCGACGCCGACCGCTTACTTGTGGGCATCCCTGCCGAAGCGTTCGTCCAATAGATTTCCGTTGAAGATCGGATTGACTAGCCCCGGTTGCTGCGAAGCGCCGGGGCTTTGTTTATCGTAAATCAAAAGTGCTTGTTTAGCCAATCGTTCGTCCCTTTGATTGCTTTCGTAAACTGTGGACGTTTCGAAAACTCGATAACCATTAGCTTGTCGTCGTCGTCAACATGTTGGGCCAAGTGATCCTTAATTTCTGTCGCGGTGTTATTCGCCGAAAGTAACCATTGCGAAAGCTGAACTTTCACTGTGTCTAGATCATCAAGGGCACTAATTAGTGCATCGTAATCCTTATCTTTAATCAAATCGTATGTAACGGTGAATAAAGCCATTTTTTTGGTCCTTTAGTTAAATAGAATCAATCATATTAATATTAGCACAAAGCGGGAACATGTCGAGAGTTTGTCGAAACACTATGATGCAGTGCATCGAAGTGGTGAAACATTTTTACTCTTCCGTCGGCGGATCATTTCGGAGTTTCGCCACAACTTCCGTCATAACCGCCGTCAAGCCCGAAGCTATACGCCAAACCTGAAA
This sequence comes from Pseudorhodobacter sp. W20_MBD10_FR17, assembly GCF_052119765.1. Classification (NCBI taxonomy): domain Bacteria; kingdom Pseudomonadati; phylum Pseudomonadota; class Alphaproteobacteria; order Rhodobacterales; family Paracoccaceae; genus Pseudorhodobacter; species Pseudorhodobacter sp. W20_MBD10_FR17. The sequence goes on from NZ_JBGQOQ010000014.1 coordinate 20,567, forward strand.
AAGTTCTTCGTGAAGTTCTTCCAAGTCGGCAATCATCACGTCGCGGCCTTCATCGGTCTGTATCTTGAAGTTGTGCCGTTCATAGAAGCCGTGGTTTAGTCGGTTCCGCGCCTTCAAGGCCGAAGCAAAACGTTCCGCTAAATGTTCATCGAAAGCAACTTTGCCTTTAAGAATCCCAAGCAACCGCCCAAGCGTATGCGCTTCGATCTGGTCAAGTGCTTTTCGAGCGTTCACGGGATCGGGCGTCACATACCAACCGTTTTCTATTGCGCTAACCGAAAGCAACAATGTTCCAAGTTCCGTTTCGAAAAGCTGTGCCGCTTCGGCGGTTATGCCGAATTTTGTATAGAGTTCGTCGCGTGTTGCCATGTAAAACACCATCCCTTTGCCGCAGCTTGCCGCGCAACCGAGGGGCAGGGCAAGCAAAGGGTTCACGAATGTGTGATTAATCTCAGCCTGTCGCGGCGTTCAAAGGCCCCGTTTCAGAGGGCATTTTGTTGTGGGTAGGTTGTGGGTAGATATATTCAGAGCTGAAGATTATCTAACGTAATCAATGCTTTAAGGAGGTACAGTGGCAGTCCGTAGGGGAGTTGAACCCCTCTTCCCAGGTTGAAAACCTGGTGTCCTAACCGATAGACGAACGGACCGCGCTTTCTGTGAGGCGGTTTTTAGACAGAGTAGCGCAGAGGCGCAAGGGGTAAAATTCATCTTTTTTCAAAAAATTTTACACCCCCAGATTTGCTGTCTTTATGCCCTTGCGGCATCCTCTAAACGCAGTTGCACTTTGCTGCGCCCGCCAAAACTATTGATCTCTAATCGCCCGGCCAAATGAAACCGCTGCGCGCCGGGATTCTCCAGCATTGGTCCCAACGGCCCATCGAATGCACCAAAAGCGATCCCGTCAATCTTGGCGCCCATGCCGTCCCCGAAACTAATGCGCAGATGGCTATCGCCAACACGTCGCCCTGTAACCTGCTGGTCGGCAAAGGCAAAGCGCGGGGCAGGGGAGCCGGCCCCAAATGGCCCTGCCGCCTCAATTTGCTCGATAAACGCAGGTGTAGCACCCGACGGCATCAACAACCCTTCCAGTCGCAAATCCGCAGGCCCGCCCAAACCGGCCCCTTGTCGTGCCAACAACTCGGCCAGGCGCTCCATTGCGGCGGGTATCTGCGCCTCATTCACGGTCAGACCTGCCGCCATCTTATGGCCCCCCCCGCGCAGCAGCAGCCCTTCGGCGGCAATGCGGTGAATAGCGGCCCCAAGGTCCACCCCCGCTACCGAGCGGCCCGAGCCTTTGCCAACACCGCCTTCTACCCCGATCACCACCGCAGGCCGCCCTGTCGCCTCTTTTAACCGCGCTGCCACAATGCCCACCACGCCCGGGTGCCAGCCTGCACCCGCAGCCCAAACCAGCGGACCGTCCAGCCCACGCTCTTCCGCCTGCGCCAGTGCGGCGGCACGCACCGCCGCCTCAATATCACGGCGCTCGGTGTTCAGCATGTCCAGCCGTTCGGCCAGCGCTGCCGCCTCCGCAGCGTCCTCGCAGGCCAGCAACCGTGCGCCCAAATCGGCAGCGCCAATCCGTCCGCCAGCATTTACCCGCGGCCCTAACAAAAAACCCAGCGCATAGGTGTTGGGCGCTTGGTCCATCCGCGCCACATCGGCCAGCGCACGCAGCCCAATCCGCTCGCGCCGCGCCATGACCTTTAACCCCTGCCGCACGAGCGCGCGATTCACCCCGATCAGCGGTGCCACATCAGCCACCGTGGCCAGCGCCACAAGGTCCAGCATTGCCATCAGGTCGGGCCCCTTAACGCCCTCGCCCCGCAACTGCCGGTTCGCCTCGACCAACAGCAAAAACACCACCGAGGCCGCACAGAGATGCGCCAGATCGCCGCTTTCATCCTGCCGGTTCGGGTTCACCACGGCCAAAGCTGCGGGCAGTTCCTCGCCCCCCAAATGGTGGTCCAGCACCAAAACATCGGTGCCCTTGGCGGCGGCAATCGGTTCATAGCTCAAGGTTCCGCAATCGACGCAGACAATCAAATCATGGTCGCGCGCCAGTGCCTCCATCGCGGGTACATTCGGCCCGTAGCCTTCATCAATCCGGTCAGGAATATATAGGGTGGCGCTGTGCCCCATCGCCCGCAACCACACAATCAGCAACGCGGCCGATGCCCCGCCATCCACATCATAATCGGCAAATATCGCAATCCTCTGCCGCGTCTTCACCGCCGCCAAGAACCGCTTTGTCGCGCGGTCCATATCCTTCAAGGTCAAAGGGTCCGGCAGCAAGTCGCGCAGGGCAGGGGCCATATAGCTTTCTACGGCGTCCGGCGTCACCCCGCGCCGCACCAAGGTTACACACAGCGCTTGCGGCAAATGCGTAACCTGCGCCATAGCTTCGGAAAGGCGCTGCTCGTCCGCGTCTGGCCCAACCCAACGCCGCCCTGTGGCCGAGGCCTCAACCCCCAAAAACGCGCGCTCTGCCATGCCATCCCCCAAACCTGAAATTTCATCTTGGCTTAAATACCTAAAAACCCGCGCCAACAACAGGCGCGGGTTTCAAAGACTACAGCAAATCCAAGGTTCAGCTTATTTCGCTGGGCTGCGATAGGTCATCCGCCGCACCGATCCGGTCTTGGACCGCATCAACAGGGTTTCGGTGGTCACCCAACCCGGCTCACGCTTAATACCCGCCAAAATCGACCCGCTTGTCACGCCTGTCGCGGCAAAAATCACATCTGCGGTTACCATTTCATCACGGGTATAGACCCGGTTCAAATCAGTGATGCCTGCTTTGGCCGCGCGGCCACGTTCGTCATCGTTACGAAACAGCAGGCGGCCATAAATCTGCCCGCCCATACATTTCAACGCCGATGCCGCGAGCACACCTTCGGGTGCACCGCCAGAGCCCATATACATATCAATGCCGGTTACATCCGCCTCGGCGCAGTGAATAACCCCAGCCACATCACCATCGGTGATCAGACGAATGGCAGCGCCTGTGCTGCGGATTTCGGCGATAATATCTTCATGGCGCGGGCGCTCTAGCACGCAAACCGTGATGTCTTCGGTGGCGCAGCCTTTGGCCTTGGCCAGCGCATGGACCCGCTCGGCAGGCGTCATATCCAGCGTCACCGTATCGACGGCATAGCCCGGCCCGATCGCCAGCTTGTCCATATACACATCCGGCGCGTGCAGCAGCGTGCCGCGCGGTGCCATCGCAATCACGGTCAGCGCGTTGGGCATGTCCTTGGCGGTCAGCGTCGTACCTTCCAACGGGTCCAGCGCGATATCGACGGCAGGGCCGTTGCCGGTGCCCACTTCCTCACCGATAAACAGCATAGGGGCCTCGTCGCGCTCGCCCTCGCCAATCACCACAACGCCGGCAATATCCAGCAGGTTCAGCTGGTCGCGCATCGCATTGACCGCCGCTTGATCGGCCGCCTTTTCATCGCCGCGCCCGACCAGCTTGGCCGAGGCCAAAGCCGCAGCCTCAGAGACGCGGGCCAAGCCCAGCGACAACAGACGATCGTGAAATTCGGTAGCGTCAGACATGCAAGGCCTCTTCCCATTTGGTAAAATTCATCGCTGTCGTAGCGCGTCCCCTAGGGGCAGGACAAGCATGTTAGCGCCGGACATTTTACATGAAACCATTGTTTTTGGCGAAAACCTTAGCGCGCAAGCGGCCTCTGCGCCCGTAACAGCATTTGCAACAGCAAACCCACCATCACCCCATTCAGCAAGTGCCAAACGAAATGGCTGCCAATCGCAAAGCTTGGGCAGACTGCCATATCAATCGTGCGAAAGAACAATGACAGGCAAAACACCCCCGTCGCCGCCCAAATCCACGGCCACATCGGATGCCCCCGCCGCCTGCTGAGCACGGAAAACACCAACAGCGCAATCAACGCGGGCGCATATTGCTCGGATCCGTTCAGCACACCCGGCGGACCCGCTTCGCCCTCGCCGCCGGCCAGCATCACAACTATCACCACGGCTGCCACAATCAGCGCAATCGCCCCGATCCGCCCCGGTTTCACCCCGCCAATCCGCTGCATCGCGACAAACACAAACGCCGCGACAAAGCTCCAGATCGGGATTGTATCGGCGTATTCTGACCACGTATTCGCAAAGGTATGGAACAAAAACGACCCTACACCTATCAGTGCGGCCATCGCGATCAGCCCCCAGATAACCGTATCTGCACCGCGCCTGCGCGCTTCAACCGCAGCCCAAAAGGCCGCCGCAAGGAACGACAGGTTGCTGAGCGCGTTCACAGGTTCAGCCCAAAATCCAGCCCCCAGCCGCTCGCAATAAATATCTACGCCTGCGAGCCAATCCATTTAGACCTCTTCAATCCGCAAGGCGACCGGCTCATCCAAAACAACCCCTGTTTTCGACAGGCGTGCCAACGCGTCATTCACATCATCGCGCGTGGCTTTATGCGTCACAATTAATACCGGCGCTTGCGCATCCGCATGATCATATTGCCGCATCCGGTCGATCGAGATGCCCGCATCGCCCAAAGCCGTCGCAACCTTGGCAAGCGCCCCCGGCTTATCCACCAACATCATTCGCAGATACCACGCCGATGGCGATGTTACCGCAGCTGACACAGGCACTGCCAACCGCGCAGCAGGCACACCAAAGGTCGGCACCCGCACACCGCGTGCAATATCCATCACATCGCCCATCACGGCGCTAGCGGTTGGCCCCATACCGGCACCCGCCCCGCGCAGCACCACTTGGCCAACCGAATCGCCCTCTAGCACCACCATGTTTGTGCCACCCGAAAGCTGCCCCAAGGGGCTGCTCATCGGCACCAGACACGGGGTCATCCGCTGCTCAAGGCCGCGGCCAGTTACCTGCGCCACTCCCAACAACTTTATCCGGTAGCCCATATCGCCGGCATGGTGAATGTCGTCGACCGAAATCGCACCAATCCCCTCCAATTCCACCGCATCAAAGGAAACCTGCGTGCCAAAGGCAATCGCCGCCAGCAGCGACAGCTTATGCCCTGCGTCAATGCCGCCGACGTCCAAATTCGGATCGGCCTCCAAATAGCCCAGTTGCCGCGCTTCCTCAAAGACCTGCTCATAGGGCAGGCCCGCATCCTCCATCCGTGTCAAAATATAGTTGCAGGTGCCGTTCATTACGCCCATCACGCGGCGCATACCGTTGGCCGCAAGCCCTTCGGTCAACGCCTTGATGACCGGAATGCCGCCCGCCACGGCTGCTTCAAAGCGAATAACCCGCCCCGCCGCCTCTGCCGAAAGCGCCAGCGCATGGCCGTGATGCGCCAGCAACGCCTTGTTGGCTGTCACCACATCCTTGCCAGCGGCAATTGCGGCCTCGGTGGCATTGCGGGCAGGGCCTTCATGCCCGCCCATTACCTCAACAAATACATCGATATCATTGCGCTGCGCTAGCGCCACCGGGTCGACCTCCCAAGCAAAACCCGACAGGTCGGCATCGCGATTCTTGGTGCGATCCCGCGCAGATACGGCGGTAATCACCACCTCGCGCCCTGTGCGCGCCGCAATCAGATCAGCATGCTTTTGCACGATTTGAACAACGCCAATCCCCACCGTCCCAAGACCGGCCAAACCTAAACGCAAAGGGGCTGTCATATCATTCTCCATCAACAGGGGGGTAAATCTTGTGACGTGTTAGCCTGTCAGGCGCAGGCTTGCAACATGGGCTTGCAACTTGTGCAAGGCACGCAGCTCCGCATAGCCACATTCAATTTTCGCCGGTAAATTTCGTCGGATAGGCCGCTATCGCTGCGGCCAACCGCGCCCGCGTGGCCGCACTTTGCACAGCGCCGCCGCGCATTGCCGCTGCCCGCGCCCGCAACCGCGCTGCGCGCGCAACCAACGCATCGCGCGCCCCCGCTGTGGCCCGCCCCGGCACCGCTTGCGCAATCAAACCTTCAATGGGGACCAGCTCAGGTGTGGCGCTTTCCCCCGATTTTTGGGCAAACTCCGCATGCACCACATCCACATCTGGAAAGCCAGCACAGCCCTGCAACAGGGCCAAAAGCGAAAATGTAAGAACGGCACGCAGCATTGGTATCTTTCACACAAGCAAACTTGCGCTAACCTTACCGTTCAGCTTACTCTTCGGCAAGCACTCCCGCCTTTGGGGTCCATCTTGGCGGAACGCGAAGGGTTCCAAAGAGTTTATCCCAATCCTGGCGCTTTGAACCCACCCTTGAATTGAACACCTATTCCGATACACAGATCCTATGGCACGCAAAATAGGCTCCTCTGCAGATACCACCCGCCCGCGCGTCCGCAGTGCGGCTTTGGCCCTGTTTGCCCGCCACGGGTTCGCTGCCGTCTCAATGCGGCAAATCGCGGCCGAGGTCGGGGTGCAGGCGGGCGCGCTCTATATTTATACGCCCGACAAACAGGCCTTGCTGTTTGATCTGATGCACGATCACATGACCAACCTGTTGGCGGCCCTTGCGGCACTGCCCATGCAGCCCACGCCCGTGGCGCGGCTTGATCAATTCGCCCGGTTTCACATTGGCTATCACCTTGACCGCCCCGAGGCTGTTTTCATCGCTTATATGGAGTTGCGCGCCTTAACGCCCGAAAACTTCACCTCTATTGAGACGCTGCGCCATCAGTATGAGGACCACCTGCAAGCCATTCTGGCGCAGGGGGCAAGCACGGGCGCCTTTACCCTGTCCGATGCCAAAATGGCGACTTTGGCCCTGATCGCGATGCTAACAGGTGTTACCAATTGGTATCGCAAAGACGGCAGGCTATCGCGTGATGATGTACAAAGTCTTTACGCCGAAATGGCGCTGCGCTCGGTCGGGGCACCGTAGGGGCTGTTGCCCGCCGCATTTGCCCCTATACTGCAGGCTGTGCGATTGGGTGTTAAGTCTTGTTTAACAAAAATCGCAAACTGCATAGAAAACAACGCGCTGCAAAACCATCCGCGCGCGATTCAATTTGGGAAAACCGCGATGATCCTTTATGGAATCTCTACCTGTGACACCTGCAAAAAAGCTCTCAAAGCGCTTGAGGCGGCAGGCCACAGCCCCCAATTCCGCGATATACGCGCCGACCCACTGTCCGAGTCGGAAATTCTGGAATTCGTCACCGAATTCGGCGGCGCGATTATCAACCAAAAATCCACCACATGGCGCGGCGCCTCTGATTGGCTAAAAGCATCCGAGCCGGACGAGCAGTTGAAACAGCAACCCACCTTGATGAAACGCCCGGTTATTCGCGGCGACCATGGCCTAACCTTGGGCTGGGATGAAACGGTTCAAAGCAAATATTTGTAAGCGCAATCGGCCCGCCCAAAGCGGGCCGGAGCATGCCGTCAAATCGTCAGAGAAGCCGCAAGTCACCGGCCGATTCTTTTCCATCCCGACCGGATTGCATTTCATAGCCGATCTTTTGGTTGTCGCTCAGCCCGGTCAATCCGGCGCGTTCAACCGCTGAAATATGGACGAAAATGTCCTTTCCGCCGTTATCGGGTGCAATGAAACCATAGCCTTTGGTGCTGTTAAACCACTTTACGGTGCCGGTGGGCATGCCGTCTCTCCTTCTTCAATTCCCTCGCTGGCGACATGCCGCGAGACCGCGTGATCGCAGTTTTTCCGGCCTCATGTACCCCATGGGGGCCATAGGCCGGAAAACTTTTTATCACTGCTAAAATCATGCCGAATCGTAGAAAAAAATCAAGATACTTGTGCAGTCCGTCCAAGCCCGCGCCGCAATACCCCGTCGACAGACAGCAAACCGCCGCCTTTCAAAACCAGTACGGCCAGCAAAAACACCCACATCAGCCGTTGATCCCAGATCAGCGCGTCTGAGGCCCGATCAAACAGTGCTCCCAAACTATCGCCAGTCACGCCGTGCCCATAAATATCCACCACGCTTTGCACTGCAATGAAACCGATCATCCCAAGTGCAGCCAAGCGCGTAAACAACCCGATCACGATCAACAACGGCAGCAAAAATTCGGCCAGTGTTCCGGCCAAAACGACCAGATAGTGAAACACCCCGAAGCGGCTGAAATCATAGCCAAATGCCTCGGTCGTTTTCGGGAAAATCTGGATATAGGCCCCATCCGAGGGGATCAGAACTCCCGTCAGCCCAGGGCCAAGTTTGGTGGTGGCCGATGCCCAAAAGTAAAACAAAAGTACGGCTGCAAAAACCAGCCGCGCAAGCAGCGGAAGCAACAAAAGACTGGCCGCGTCCAACATTTTAGTGGCGCGGTTATAGATTGAAAAAGCTGTGTTCATTAGGGTTCCTCACATATTCCGGTAATGGCGCCGCCATTGATCAGCAATCCAAGCATGGTACTGATATCAAAGCCTTCGCCTGCCAACTCCAGCGCGTGCTCAACTGATTTCTCAGCTTGTAGCGCCGCCATAAACAACGCTCCGTTTGGTGGTAAAAGATGCGGAGCGGCATCATATTCTGGGCGCAAGACCAGCGCCGCCTCGGGGCGCATGGTCGGGGGCGCGCCGCCATTTGTATTGGCCTGCCATATCGACCAAACTGGATAGTCCGATGTAACCATCCGCACAGCAGGCGCGAGGTGCAGCCGCGCCGCCAAAAACCGTTCGGACGGCAGCGTCGCCAGAGTTTCTGGCGCCACGGCAGGTGCGTCAGCGGCGTGATAGGCCTCACGCAGGGCAATTTCCAACCGTGCGACATCGGGCAAATAGGGCAAATAGGGCAGGTTTGCCAATGGCGGAAAATGTGCCAAAAAATCAGGCATCTCTTGGCCGTAAAGCATTATCAACCGTGATGCGGGTGGAAATTGGCGCAAGAACACGCCCGCCAATGCCTTGAAATACGCCTCACCCAGCAGCTTTCGCAGCACTGGAAATCCTTGTGCCAAGGCTTCGGTCAGACTGCCTGCAACATTGTTGCGATACACCGAGAAGCGTCGTCCCGCAGGGCGTCCACGGGCATCAACCAATTCTGCGGGTATCGCCAAGTCGGGGTTCAGCAAGGCTTGCGTGAATGCAGTCTCGTTCATGCTGCGGGCTCCATAATACGCGCAGCCCGCGCCGCCTCGGCTGCCAAAACGGGCCAGTCGGGTACGTCATTGTCCCACTCAATCAGCGTTGGCAGGGGGCCTGCACGGCCAATCAGCCCAGTGTAAAGTTGCCAAACCGAGTCCACAACTTGCGCGCCATGGCTGTCAATCAACAGCGGTGCGCCGTGATCATCGGCATCAACAAAATGGCCGCCCAGATGCACCTCCCCCACTAATTCCACTGGGAAATCAGCCAGATAAGCAACAGCATCAAAGTTCAAATTTGTGGCCGAGACATAAACATTATTCACATCCAGCAGCAGCCCGCAGCCGGTGCGCTTAGCCACGTCGCGCAAAAAATCAACTTCGCTGCGATCCGTGCCTTGAAAGGCCAGATATGACGATGGGTTTTCCAGCAGCATCCGGCGGCCCAACACTTCTTGCACGCGGTCAATATGGTCGGCAACACGCGCCACCGTGGCCGCCGTATAGGGTAGGGGCAGCAGGTCATTCAAAAACATATCGTCATGGCTCGACCAAGCCAGATGTTCGGAAAAACTGGCGGGTTTCAGCCAATTGCACAGATGCTTTAACCGGGTCAGATGGTCCTCATCCAGCGGCCCTTGGCCACCGATGGAAAGCCCGACCCCATGGACGGAAAAGGCAAAACGTTCGGACAAATGGCGTAGTTGCGCCAGCGGGCGCCCACCGTCACCCATATAGTTTTCGGCATGGATTTCCAGCCATGCCACAGTGCCCGGATTTTCTAAAATATCCTTGAAATGCTGTGCTTTATAGCCAACGCCGGGGCGGGCGGGCAGGTGGCTTTGGAGGGCGTCAAACATGTGCGTTCCTTCGGTGAAAGGCCCCCCGCCAGTACGGGCAGGGGGCGCAGACAATCAGCCTGCCATGTCGCGCTCAAGCGCCTCAAGGCTACCCATCCGGCCTTCGGGCAGCTCCATCGTGGTGCAGGTGCCTGCTGGGACCAGCGACCAAGCGTTGCCCTGATAGTCAACTTTGGAGGTGCCTGCGCAGGTCGTGCCCGGGCCGGCGGCGCAATCGTTCTTGCCAGCCAATGACACGCCGAAGCACTTTTCTTTGGCATCTTGTGCCGCAGCAGGAACCGCCGCCGACGCCAAAGCCGCAGCCAAAGCACCTGCAACAACCAGTGTTTTTGAATTGATTGACATAGTATTCTCCCTCAAACGGTTTCGTTATCGCTCTGTTGCGATGGGTGTTTGATATCGCTGTGAACGATAACAAACCAATAACAGCAGCGTGTCCTACACGTGTGTGACCAACTGTAACATAAAATCGACCTGTAGGCAGGGCGTGGGGCATTAAAAAAGCGCCGGAAAATCCGACGCTTTTCTTTTTTTTCAGTGGGTTACTTATTTTAGGTCTGGCGGCGTGGCCTCATCCGCCAAAATCTGGGTGATCGCATCAAGGCTTTCAATGACGGTTTTTGTTTCACCCAAGCGGCGGACGGAAACCGTTTTTTCCTCAACCTCGCGCATACCCACGGCCAGAATCACAGGCACTTTGCCGACGGAATGTTCGCGAATCTTGTAGTTAATCTTTTCATTTCGCAGATCAACCTCGGCCCGCACGCCAACAGCGTTCAGCGCGGCGGCCACTTCCATCGCGTAATCATCGGCATCCGACACAATAGCCGCCACAACAACCTGACGTGGCGCAATCCAGAACGGCAGCTTGCCTTCGTGGTTTTCAATCAAAATGCCGATAAAGCGTTCAAACGACCCAAGGCAGGCACGGTGCAGCATGATCGGCCGGTGCTTGGCACCGTCTTGGCCGACATAGCTGGCATCCAGCCGCTCGGGCAGGTTCGGGTCAACTTGCAAGGTGCCACATTGCCAATCGCGGCCAATCGCATCCGTCAGCACGAACTCCAGCTTTGGCCCGTAAAACGCGCCTTCGCCTTCAAAGATTTCATACTCCAGCCCCGAGGCCGTGACTGCATTGGCCAAGGCTGCCTCGGCATAATCCCAGCTTTCCTCGGTTCCGATCCGCTTTTCAGGGCGGGTGGACAGTTTGATGCGCCATTTGGCAAAACCAAGGTCGGCATAGATCGCAGAGAGGAAGCGGATAAACTTTTTGGATTCGTCTTCGATCTGCGCCTCGGTGCAGAAAATATGCGCGTCATCTTGGGTAAAGCCGCGCACCCGCATGATACCATGCAGCGCGCCGCTGGGTTCATAGCGGTTGCAAGAGCCGAATTCAGCCATCCGCAGCGGCAAATCGCGGTAGGATTTTAGGCCAACGTTGAAGATCTGCACGTGGCACGGGCAGTTCATCGGTTTCAGTGCGTTGACGGTTTTCTCGCGCGCGTGGTCCTCATCAACCTCGACGATAAACATATGCTCTTGATAGTTTTCCCAATGGCCCGAGGCTTCCCACAGCTTGCGGTTCACCACTTGCGGCGTGTTCACCTCAACATAGCCGTCGGCGCGTTGGCGGCGGCGCATGTAATCTTGCAACTGGGTGTAGATCGTCCAGCCATTCGGGTGCCAAAAGATCTGGCCGGGGGCCTCTTCTTGCATGTGGAACAGGTTCATCTCACGGCCCAGCTTGCGGTGGTCGCGCTTGGCGGCCTCTTCCAGCATGGTCAGATGCGCCTTTAGGTCGTCGCGGTTTTTGAATGCGACGCCATAAATCCGCTGCAACATCGCACGGCTGCTGTCGCCACGCCAATAGGCGCCAGCCACCGACATCAGCTTGAAACCATCAGCAGGCAGTTGGCCTGTGTGCTGCAAATGCGGGCCACGGCAGAGGTCTTGCCAATCGCCATGCCAGTACATGCGTAGGTCTTCATTGCCGGGGATGCTGTTGATCAGCTCGACCTTATAGGGCTCACCCTTGGCCTCATAATGTGCAATCGCGCGGGCGCGGTCCCATACTTCGGTGCGAACCGGATCGCGCAAATTGATGATTTGCTTCATCTTTGCTTCAATCGCGCCAAGGTCTTCGGGCGTGAAAGGTTCGACACGGTCAAAATCGTAATACCAGCCGTCTTTGATAACGGGGCCAATCGTGACCTTTACGTCAGGCCACAGTTCTTGCACCGCGCGCGCCATGACGTGCGCAAGGTCGTGGCGGATCAGTTCCAGCGCGGGCACATCATCGGCCATGGTGTTCAGGGCAATCGAGGCATCTGCCATAATCGGCCATTGCATATCGAAATGCGCGCCATCCACTGTGGCGCTGATCGCCTTTTTGGCAAGGCTTACGGCAATGCTGGCCGCGACTTCGGCAGGGGTAACGCCTGCGTCAAAGTTGCGAATATTGCCATCGGGAAAAGTAAGGGAAATCTGGGCCATCTGGGCCACCTCCTCGGTTTGGCGCCCACGATGCGCCCGGTTGCGGGTTTATGTTCGCTCGATATGATTGCCCGATTGAAAAAAGTCAACCGCGTACGAAACCTGTTGATTGCGCGCGGGCGTCTTGGCGCTGTCGCGGTGCTGGTCTATAGCTGGGACAAGCATAGGGGGCAGCATGCAAAGCAAGCATTTTACGACGACCACCGGCCGCGAAATCGCCTATCATTTGACCAGCGGGCAGGGGCCGGGCGTGGTGTTTTTGGGCGGCTTCAAATCGGATATGCAGGGCACCAAGGCGCTCTATTTACAAGATTGGGCGATGGCGAATAACCGGGCCTTCCTGCGGTTTGATTACTCTGGCCACGGCCAATCGTCGGGCGATTTCCTTAACGGCGCCATCGGGGATTGGTATGAGGATGCGTTGGCCGCAATCGCCACACTCACCTCTGGCCCGCAAATCCTTGTCGGTTCGTCCATGGGCGGCTGGATTTCCTTGCTTGTTGCGCGCACCATTCCCGGCCGGATCGCAGGCCTGATCGGCATCGCGGCCGCCCCCGATTTCACCGAAGACAGCATGTGGGCCAGCTTTACCGAGGCGCAAAAGGCCGAGCTTGCAGCGGGCCAAGTCGCCCTGCCGTCCGACTATGCCGATGAGCCCTATATCATCACCAAACGCCTGATCGAAGAGGGTCGCGACCGGCTTGTTTTGCGCAGCCCCTTGCACTTGCCGTTTCCTGTGCGGCTGTTGCAGGGCACTGATGACACAGATGTTCCGCCCGCCGTGGCGCTGCGACTGCTTGATCATGCGCAAAGCCCCGATTTGCGGCTTACGTTGGTCAAAGGCGCCGATCACCGCTTTTCTACGCCCGATTGTCTTGCGCTGATCGCCGCGTCCCTTGCCGACATCCTGCCTAAAGCCGGTCCCGATGCGTAGATTTGGCAAAGCCCTTGGCCGCATTTTGCTGGCTCTCGCGGCGCTTACAGCCCTTGCTTTTATCGTTGCGGCAAAAGAGCCGGTAGACAGAACCATCACCTTTGATCCGGCCACCCTTGGCCCCGACCTTGATGCCTATCTTGCGTCCGAGGAGGCAAAATTTCCGGATATCACCCCGACCACCGAAAAACAGATCATCTGGGCCGGTGAAAAGGGCGCAAAGACCCCTCTGTCTGTCGTCTATCTGCACGGGTTTTCTGCCACCAAATATGAAATCAAACCTGTCCCTGATCGCGTTGCCGCCAGTCTTGGCGCGAATCTGTTCTATACGCGGCTTTCCGGTCATGGCCGCAGTTCGGCCGCGATGGCCGAACCTCGCGCTGGTGATTGGATCAATGACATGGCCGAGGCTTTGGCCATCGGGCGGCGGTTGGGAGATCGGGTGATCGTGATCTCAACCTCCACCGGTGGCACGCTTGCCGCAATCGCCGCCACCGATCCCGACCTGTCCCAAAACCTCGCTGGTATCGTTTTTGTCTCAGCCAATTTCGGTATCGACAAAACCGCAAGCTTTTTGCTGAATCTGCCCTTCGTGCGCGAGTGGGGGCCAATTGTCGCGGGTGCGGAGCGCAGTTTTGACATCCGAAATGCCGATCACGCCAAATTCTGGACCACCCGCTACCCCACGGTTGCCGCCATCCCGATGGAGGCGCTGGTTAAATATGCGCTGGCCCAAGATTATGCCAAGGCCAGCGTTCCTGCGCTGTTCATCTATGCGATGGATGACCGCGTCGTGCAGCCCCGCGTCACCGCTAAAATTGCCGATGCTTGGGGCGGGCCGCATGATACCTATCACCCCGATCTGACCGATAAAGATGATCGCTATCACCATGTTATTGCAGGCGATATCATGAGCCCCAATCAAACAGCGCCCACGATCGCGCGGATTTTGGAATGGGCTAAGGGTTTGTAAACGCAGATGAATGAAGCCCTTATATTGATCCCCGGCTTGATGTCGGATGCACGTTTATTCGGGCAGCAAACCGTCGATTTGTCACGCAACCGTGCGGTCATGGTGGTCTTGCCGCACCCGGTCAGCACGATTGAGGAGATCTCGGCAAACGTGCTGCAAAACGCCCCGCACCACTTCGCCATAGCAGGGCTGGGCTTGGGCGCGCATGTGGCCCTTGATGTGATGCGGCGCGACATGGCACGTGTGACCAAAGTGGCCCTTCTGTCTGCCGACCCTTTGGGCGAAACCCCCGAAGCCGCCGCCGCGCGCGAAAAACGTATGCTGTTGGCCAGCACCGGCCGCCTTGTCGAGGCAATGGAACAAGAGCTGCCAAAAGCCGCTCTTGCGGCCAGCTCAAACCGAGATGAGATCATGACGCTGGTCGAAGACATGGCCTTTGCCTTGGGAGCAGAGGTTTTTATGGACCAGTCCCGCGCCCTTCAACGCCGCCGCGATCAGCAAAAAACGCTGCGCCGCGCCACAATTCCCGTGCTTATCCTTGCCGGTGCCCAAGACTGTCTTGTGCCCTTGCGTCGGCAAAGCTTTATGGCCGAACTTATGCCAACGGCGCGGGTGCAAGTGATCGACGGCGCGGGCCATCTGTCACCGCTAGAACAGCCCGAGGCGGTGAGTGATGCGCTGGAAGGCTTTTTCAACGGCCCGCTGATTCTGCGCTAATTTGCAAATAAAAAGGCCTCCGACATTACCTGCCGAGGGCCTTCTTGAATATTATTAAATCTCGTCAAACCGTTACGAGGCAGCTTGTGCCTTTGTATCAACGGCTTTCAGGGTTTCTACCTTAGCGGGCGTTTTGGCAGGGGCATCATCACCCGAGTTGGCATCAATAAACGCCAGCACCAAAGGCCGAATGTTCAAACGCCAGCTTTTGCCCGCGAAAATCCCGAAATGGCCTGCGCCTGGTTCAACATGGCTGGCCTTTTTGCTATCTGGCAAGCCGGTACACAGCGCCAAAGCAGCAATACATTGGCCCGGCGCGGAGATATCGTCATTCGCGCCTTCAACCGTTTTCACCGCAACGCGGGTAATTGCGCCGATATCAACTTTCTTACCGGCAACGGTAAATTCATTCAGCGCAATCTCGCGATTCTTGAAAATCCGCTCAACGGTGGAAAGATAGAATTCGGCAGTCATATCCATCACGGCCAGATATTCGTCATAGAATCGGTTGTGCGCATCATGGTCCGATGCTTGGCCACGTGCCACACGCATGATCTGCTCTTTAAAGGCCTTGCCATGACGCTCGGCATTCATCGAGATAAAGCTCTGCAACTGCAACAGGCCTGGATAAACCAGCCGCCCCGCGCCGGAATGCAAAAAGCCGACACGCTGAATAGCGCTTTGTTCCAGCTGGCCCATCGTCACGCGGCTGCCAAAATCGGTAACCTCGGTCGCGGCGGCATCCGGATCGACTGGCCCACCGATCAACGTCAGGCTGCGCGGTTGTGCCGCAGGGTCTTCGGCGGCCAGATAGGCGGTTGCGGCCAAAGCTAATGGCACAGGCTGACATACCGCAATCACATGCGTGTCCGGCCCAAGTTCACGCAGGAAATCTACCAAATAAAGCGTGTAATCTTCGACATCAAACTTGCCTGCAGATACCGGAATATCGCGCGCATTGTGCCAATCGGTAATATAAACGTCACAGTCTGGCAGTAGGCTGGTCACTGTAGACCGCAGCAACGTGGCATAGTGGCCAGACATCGGTGCAACCAACAAAACCTTGCGTTTCATGGGTTCACGGCGACGAACAAAGAAATGGATCAAATCGCCAAAGGGCCGTTCGACCACTTTTTTGATGTCGACCAGATGGTCTTGGCCTTCGGGGCCGGGGATCGACCGGATGCCCCAGTCGGGTTTGTCGACCATACGGGCAAATGTGCGCTCGGTAACTTCGCCCCAAGCGGCCGTCATTTTGATCATTGGGTTCATGGATAGGCCAAAGGCGGGGTAGGAGGCCATTGCCCGCGCAGTAGCACCCAACCACTCATTTGTGTTACGGGCACTTTCCATAAGGTCGTAGGTCATCATATACTTCATGTCAGCTCCAATGCCATCAGGTTGCGGCGCAAGGGTCACATTCCAAGGGCCTGGCCCAATTTAGGAATGAGACGGATATGCTGCATTGCAGCGAATATAGGGGGAAAATATTAATATGGCAACAACTCAGAATGAGGGCGAAGAACGTTTGGCCCGTTTGAATGCAAATCTTCAAAAAGTCGAAGATTTGTCCAAACGCCTGACAGCAGCACTCGCGCATCGCAAAGAGGCCGACCCCGCGCTTTCTGGTCCCAGCCAAGATCTTTATATGCAGGCCGCGACGGCCTATGTCGCCGAGATGATGCAAAACCCCTCCAAGTTAATCGAGAATCAGGTCAGCTATTGGGGCAAAACCCTTAAGCATTACGTTGACGCACAGCATGTCCTTCTTAAAGGTGAAATTAAGGCGCCGGCCGATCCAACCCCCAAGGACCGTCGTTTTTCCAACCCGATGTGGGAGGAGCACCCGTTTTTCAACTATCTGAAACAGCAATACATGCTGAATTCGGAAATGATCTCCAATACCGTTCAGGGGTTGGACAATATGGAACCCGCCGATAAAAAGCGGATCGAGTATTTCACCCGCCAGATCGTCGATATGCTCTCGCCCACCAATTTCCTTGGCACCAACCCCGATGCTTTGGAAAAGGCCGTGGCGACCGATGGCGAAAGCCTTGTCGCAGGTTTGGAAAACCTTGTGCGTGATATTGAAAGCAATAATGGCGACCTGATGGTCACCTTGGCCGACAAGCAGGCGTTCAAAATTGGCGAAAACATCGCGACCACCCCCGGCGCCGTTGTCTATCGCAATAAGATGATGGAGCTGATCCAATACAGCCCGACCACTGGCCAAGTGCATGAAACCCCGCTGGTTATGTTTCCGCCGTGGATCAACAAGTTCTATATCCTCGATCTAAAGCCCCAAAACAGCCTGATCAAATGGGTCGTCGATCAGGGCTTTACGCTGTTCGTGGTGTCTTGGGTCAACCCCGATGCCAGCTATGCCGATGTTGGCATGGATGATTACATTCGTGACGGCTATTTACGCGCCATGGCCGAGGCCCGCCGCATTTGCGGCACCAAGCAGATCAACGCTGTTGGCTATTGTATCGCAGGCACCACGCTATCGCTTACCCTTGGCCATCTGGCCAAAGCGGGCGATAAAACCGTCAAATCCGCGACCTTCTTTACCACGTTGACCGATTTTTCCGATCAGGGCGAGGTGGGCGTGTTCTTGAATAATGATTTTGTTGACGGGATCGAACGGCAGGTCGCGGTGGATGGCATTCTCAGCAAATCCTTTATGTCGCGGACCTTCTCGTATCTGCGCTCAAACGACCTGATCTACCAACCCGCCATCAAAAGCTACATGATGGGCGAGGCCCCACCGGCCTTTGATCTGCTGTTCTGGAACGGGGACGGGACCAACCTGCCAGCAAAGATGTCGATCGAATACCTGCGTGGCTTGTGCCAAGATGATGGACTTGCGCGCGGGGTATTTCCGGTGTTTGGCGAGCCGGTCAGCCTGTCGGACATCAAAGTGCCGATCTGTGCGATTGCCTGTGAAACCGATCACATCGCCGCGTGGAAAAGCAGCTATAACGGCATCAAGCAGTTTGGCTCTAAGGACAAAACCTTCATCATGGCGCAGTCGGGCCATATCGCGGGCATCGTCAACCCGCCGACCAAGCAAAAATACGGCCATTACACCAATGATTCGCCAATGACGACACCCGACGAGTTTTTGGCCGGAGCCGAGTTCCACAAGGTCAGTTGGTGGCCACGCTGGGGCGAATGGCTGGCCGCGCAATCGGGTAAAATGGTCGATGCACGCGATTTGGGCGGCCCCGAGAACCCGGTTCTTGCGCCTGCACCCGGTACTTATGTCGGGGCAATCCCGCCTGAAAACTCTAAAACTGCAACAGAGTCAGTGACCTAAGGGCAATCCATGCGGATTCTGCACTGCTGCATTGCAACAAAGTAATGCTGCGGTGCAGAATAATGCTTGAAATGCCGCACTGCAGCATGTATATATGGATCATCAAGAAACGCGGTGATGTGCCGCTGACAGGAGAATTCAAAATGACTAAGACCCCAGACATGACGAAAATGGTTCAAGACATGATGGCTTCCTTCCCAGTTGACAACGCGGCGTTCCAGAACGCGTTCAAAACCCAAGCTGCTATGGCTGAAAAGCTGTCGAAAGTGGCTTTGGAAGCTGCTGAAAAGTCCAACGAAATTTCTTCGAAATGGGCAAAAGACACGCTGGCAAAAGTTTCGGGCATTACCACTGCCAAAGCTGACGCCGCTGACTATACCAAAGCCGCAACAGACTTCGCTTCTGCTGCTTCGGAAATGGCTGCTGAAAACATGGCTGCTTTCGCTGAAGTTGCGAAAAAAGTTCAGATGGAAACTGTTGAGCTGATGCTGGCTGCTGGCAAAGACCTGTCCGAAGAAACTTCGGCTGCTGTTAAAAAAGCAACTGCTGACGTTCAGACTGCTGCTAAAAAAGCAACCTCTGCTGTAAAGTAAGGCTTGTCGGCGCGTCCGACCGCCTCCCTGTTGTTGACGCGCCAAGAGCGGGCTTCTAACGAAGCCCGCTCTTTCCTTTTTTTCTGCGCTGCACTAAGCTTTTCAGTAGCGCAACAAGTCCGCGCACCACACTGTCCAGTCTCCAAAGGGGTGCAATATGGCCGAAACTCAAAAGCCGCTACTCATTAAGCGCTACGCCAGCCGTCGCCTCTATAATACTGAAACCTCTGACTATGTGACACTCGAAGACATTTCCGGCTTCATTCGTAAGGGCCGTGAAGTCCAGATTATCGACCTGAAATCTGGTGATGACCTGACCCGTCAATATCTTCTGCAAATTGTGGCCGAGCATGAAAGCAAAGGAGAAAGCGTTCTGCCGACCAACGTGCTGAATGATCTTGTGCGCAGCTATACCACGGGCGTCCACTCGGTCGTGCCGCAGTTTCTGGCCGCCTCTTTTGATATGCTGCGCGACAGCCAGTCCAAAATGGTACAAAACCTGACCAAAGTGCCAAACCCGATGGCGACCGTGCCGGGGTTTGATGCCATGCGCAAACAGCAAGAGGCCTTTCTTAAAACCATTATGGGCGGTGTTCCGGGCTGGTCTGGTAAAGCTGATGCCGCCAATTCCGAACACGAACCAGCAGCTGCGACAAAAGAATCAGACGAGCTGCGCGATATAAAGGCGCAATTGGCAGAGCTACAAAAGAAGCTCTCCAAGCTCTGACCACTTGCGATGATTCGTCGAAAATTCAGATTTTTCGACGAATCATCGTTTGCGGCGGCGGGCCAAGCCAAGCGTTTTGGTGTCGGCTTAAATCCCCAGCCGGTCGCGCATCCCGTACCATGTCATCGCCGCCACAAGCAGGGGCCAGCGCAGCGCAATTCCACCAGGGAATCGTGGCTGGGGCAGGGCAGCCAGCACATCAAAGCCGCCTGCTTGTCCCTGAACCGCCTCAGCCATCAGCTTACCTGCCAGCGTGGCCATAGCCACCCCATGCCCCGAATAACCCGAGGCCGAAAACACCCGCGGATGTGTGCGCATAAAGCATGGCATCCGGTTCAGCGTAATCGCCAATGTGCCGCCCCAAGCATAGTCTATCTTTACATCGGCAAGCTGCGGATACACCTCAAGCATAGGTTTTCGCACGGTTTTCAAAATGTCAGGGAATTTATAGCCATAGCTTTCCCCGCCACCAAACAGCAGGCGCTTATCATCCGACAATCGCCAGTAATTCACCACGAATTTGCTGTCGGCCACCGCCACATTTTGCGACAAAATCTCTTTGGCCCGGTCGCCCAACGGCTCGGTGGCAAGGATGAAATTATTGATCGGCATCACCCGTGCCGCAACTTTACGGTCCAGCCCGCTCAGATAGCCATTGCCCGCCAAAACCACATGGTTGCAGCTGACGCGCCCATGTGCTGTCTGCACTTCGGTCCGCAAATTGTGCTGAATGTGATGCACTTCGGACCGTTCATAAATCCGCGCACCCGCAGCCACCGCTGCCTTGGCCAGCCCGATGGTAAAGTTCAACGGGTGCAAATGCCCCGCACCACGGTCCAAATCGCCGCCTTTGAACGCGGCTGACCCGATCAACCCTTCGGGCAGTTGCTCTATCTTGTCATAGCCATAATCGCGTGACAGCTTTTCGGCATAGCCACGCGCATGGGCTACCTCGGCGTCGGTATAACAGGCATGGGCAACGCCCGCATGAAACGGTAAGCCCATCTCGGCGGCCAGCTTGCGCACCAGCGCCTTTGCCTCTTCGCCCATATCCCACAGCTTGTGCGCCGCCTCACGCCCCGCAAGCTTTTCCAGCGCGTCCTGTTCTAGCCGTTGGCCCGACCCGACTTGCCCGCCATTGCGCCCCGAGGCGCCAAAGCCCACGCGATGCGCCTCAACCACGACCACATCAAGCCCTGCGCGCGCCAGATGCAGCGCCGCTGACAAGCCTGTAAACCCTGCACCAATGATGCACACATCGGCGCTGGTCTGCCCCTTAAGGGGGGCAAACGCAGCCAGCGGTGTTGCCGTTGCGGCATAGTAAGAGGCAGGGTACTGCCCCGCCTGATCGTTCACATGCAGCAGGTTCATACGTTCAACAACAGATGTTCTCGTTCCCACGGGCTGATGACCTGCTGAAACTCTTTATACTCATTCCGTTTTACCGAATCGTAAACTTTGCAGAACTCGGTGCCTAACACCTCGCAAAGCGCCGTGTCTTCTTCCAACAGGTCAAGCGCGTCGCCCATGGTGTAAGGCAAGTCCGTTTCAATGTTATAGGCGTCGCCCGTGCATTCCGCGCGGGGTTTTGTGGCCTCTATCAGGCCCAAATATCCGCAAGCAAGGCTTGCCGCCAAGCCCAGATAGGGGTTGCAATCCATACCCGCCAGCCGGTTTTCCACCCGCCGTGCGGCGGGCCCCGAAATCGGCACGCGCAGGCCTGTGGTGCGGTTGTCGCGTCCCCATTCAAGGTTAATAGGTGCTGCAAAATCAGGTACATAGCGACGATAGCTGTTCACATAGGGCGCCAGCAGCGCAACCGCCCCCGGCAAATGGTTCTGCATCCCTGCGATAAAGTGCAAGAACGCATCGGTCTCAGAGCCATCGGTATTGGAAAAGATGTTCTTGCCCGTCTTAATATCAACCACCGAATGGTGGATATGCATCGCAGACCCCGGTTCGCCCTCAATGGGTTTGGCCATAAAGGTGGCAAAGCAATCGTGCCGCAGCGCCGCCTCACGGATCAACCGCTTAAAGAAAAAGACCTCATCTGCCAGCTTGATCGGGTCTCCGTGGGCTAGGTTAATCTCAACCTGACCCGCGCCGCCTTCTTGCAAAATCCCGTCGATTTCCATGCCTTGCGCCTCGGCAAAGTCATAGATATCGTCGATCACCTTGCCGTACTCATCCACCGCACTCATCGAATAGGCCTGTTTGCCCGCAGCGCGGCGGCCAGACCGACCCATCGGCGGCATAACCGGCATGTTGGGGTCAATGTTGCGGGCCGTCAGGAAAAACTCCATCTCGGGGGCCACGACGGGGGCCCAGCCTTTGGCAGCATAGAGCGCCAGTATACGTTTCAACACATTGCGCGGCGCAGTCGGCACAGGGTTGCCTTGCTGATCTTGTGCATCATGGATCACCTGCACCGTCACATCCGCCGTCCAAGGCGCGGCTGTTGTCGTGGAATAATCAGGCACCAAAACCATATCCGGCTCGGTAAACAGGCCCGAAGGGTTATCGGCCCACTCGCCCGTTATCGTCTGCAAAAAGATCGAGTTCGGCAGGAAATAATTTTCCTGCGTTGCAAATTTTGACGCAGGCATCGCCTTGCCGCGCGCAACACCCGCAATATCGGCAATGATACACTCGACCTCATCCAAGCGACGCCCCGCGATATAGGTGCGTGCCGCGTCGGGTAGCTTATCTGTCCACTTGCTCATCGGAAAACTCCGGTCCTTGAAACTTCAGCCCCTCGGCTGTTTGAAAAATGCAGCGATTTGGCCCGCCATGCTGGTATCGCTTAAGGGGTCCTGCAGCCGCGCGGTCGCGGCCTCTAACAAGCCGTCGGGCACCAAACCCTTGCCGCGTGTCTTCATCAACCCATCAACGAAATCGGGCTGGAACTCGGGGTGCGGCTGCACGGTAAAGGCGCGGTCATCATAGAGCAGGGCTGCATTGGCACAAAACGCGTTGCTGCCGACAACCTCGGCCGACTCGGGCTTTTCCACCACTTGGTCCTGATGCCACGCGTTCAGGCGCACATTGGTGCCGCCGAAATCATAATCCGTAGCGCCCACGGCCCAGCCCTTGGTGAACTTTTCAACCCGCCCACCCATCGCCTGCGCAATGATCTGGTGGCCAAAGCAAATCCCGACCATTGGCACATGCGCAGCATAAGACGCTCGAATGAAATCCTCCAAAGGCGGGATCCAAGCATGGTCTTCATAGGCGCCAAACTTCGACCCTGTGATCAACCAGCCATCGGCGGCTTTCACATCGGGGGGAAACTCTCCCTCCAGCACGCGGTAAGTTTTGAACGTAAACCCGTGCCCCGCCAGCAAACGCTGGAACATATCAGGGTAATCCCCCATCTCATCCATAAGTTGGTCAGGGGCGAGGCCGGTTTGTAGAATGCCGATTAGCATGAAATACCTATCTGTTGATGGTCAAACCCTATCCCCACCATCGGGGGGGCGGCAAGAGGGGAAACGCCGCCGCACAGCATGCCGCCCCCTTGCCACGGCCTGCATCCTGCGCCACCATGGGCCAAACCTAAAAGGACACCCCATGATCGACATTAGCGCCAGCAAAGTGGTCCAAGTGATTTTTCAAGCACGCGAAGGCCATGTGGCTGCGGCTGAACTGTCCCAATTCATCGAAAACCTGAACGATGACGAACAGGCGCATCTGACGGCTATCGCATGGGTCGGGCGCGGCAGCTTTGAGGTTGAAGATTACGCCGAAGCCCTCGCCACCGCGCGGTCGGAAAAAACCACCCCAACCGCCGATTACCTAATGGGCATGCCGCATCTGGCCGAAAACCTTGAGGCAGGTCTTGATGCTATGGGCGTCGATGTCGAAGGCGAGGAAGAGGATCTACTGTAATCCATGCAAGCCTGATGCTTGCCCTGCCTGCGGCGGCAAGCCAAGTTCTGCAACCTTCAGAAATAGAAATACCGCCTATTTCATCTTGGTCCAAATACCTATCTGACTCCGGCCCAAACGCGCGGCATGTCATGGCTGCCAAACCGCGCGTTTCACCATCACATCCGCAAACCGGCCTGACGCCAAAAACTGCGCTAACCACGCCTGTACGCGCGGCCAAGGCTGCGCATCAAACCAAGCCTTATCAATAAACGCAAATTGCCGCACAAAAGGCAGCAATGCATAATCGGCCAAACTGGCGCGCGCAAAAATCCAAGTGTCCATCGCCACTTCCAAATCGTCAAAAAAGTCAACCGCCTCGGCCCGCGCGGCGTCTACGTCTGCGGCCTCATAGCGGCTGGCATATTTCACGCGGTCTAGCGCGCGCTTGAACGGGCCATCGCCGCGCGCAATCCAATCCCACCCGGCCTCGGGCATGTCCAACCACCGCTCTGGGTCATGTTGGCGCAGCGCCCAGAGCATGACATCAAGGCTTTCGTCAATGACGCCCGTATCTGTCACCAAACACGGGACTGTGGCGCTGGGGGATGCTGCCAAAAACGCCGCCGGCTTGTCGCGCAGCAAAATCTCGCGCAGGTCCACCGCCACACCAGATGACGCAACCGCCAGCCGCGCCCGCATTGCATAGGGGCAGCGGCGAAAGGAATAGAGGATTGGCGTCATCAAAATTGCTCCAAATCCACCTGGTTTGCAGGGCTTCCCGTGCGATTCATGGGGGGAATTTCACACCGTGTCGAGGTAAAGCTCTAGCTGCTCCTCGGCGCTCAGCTCATCCAAATACAGCATTTCCTGCCGCTTGGTCAGTGCGTAGTTTCGGATCAAATCACGACTGAAAATGCGGGGCATAATCTCGGATTTCTCAAAGGCTTCGATCGCTGCACCCCATTCGGTCGGAATCTGCTCCAACCCTTCCAAAGCATAGGCATTGCCCGTGATCGGCGCAGGCGGATCAACCGCGTCTTCGATTCCGTTCAGTGCTGCACCCAAAATCACCGCCAGCATCAAATAAGGGTTCACATCGCCGCCTGCCACGCGGTGCTCAATCCGCCGCGCCGCCGCCGACCCTGCCGGAATACGAATGGCCGCCGTGCGGTTTTCATAGCCCCAGCACACTACGGTCGGGGCGTGGGCATCTGGCACCAGCCGCTCATAGCTGTTGCCATGCGGGGCGAACAGCAGCGTGGAATCGTTCATCGCCTCAAGGCAACCCGCCACGGCATGGCGCAGCGCGGCTGTGCCTTTTGGCCCGCCACTGTCAAAAATATTATCGCCCTTCTCATCCAGAATCGAGAAATGCGTGTGCAAGCCCGAGCCGGAATATTCAGGGTAGGGTTTGGCCATGAAGGACGCCGCAAACCCGTGCCGCCGCGCCAGACCTTTGACCAGCATTTTGAACAACCACGCATCATCGGCAGCCCGCAACGCATCATCGCAATGCATCAGGTTCACCTCAAACTGGCCAAGGCCGGTTTCCGAGGTGGACGTATCTGCCGGAATGTCCATTGCTTCGCAGGCGTCATACAGGTCGGTAAAGAACACATCAAACGCGTCCAGCGCCCGGATCGACAGGGTTTCAGCAGCTTTGCGCCGCTTGCCCGAACGTGGCGAGGCAGGGGCCTGCATTTTCTTGCCGCTATCGTCGATCAAGAAAAATTCCAGCTCCATCGCGCAAACTGGGGTCAAACCGCGTGCCTTGTAACGGGCCAGCACAGCCGCGAGGGCCTGACGCGGGCAGCCATCATAAGGCTGGCCATTTTCGCGAAACATCCAAATTGGCAGCAAGGCGGTAGGGGCCTCTAGCCATGGCATTGGCATAAACCCACGCTCGGTCGGTTTCAGCACACCATCGGCATCGCCTTGTTCAAACACCAGCGGGCTGTCATCAATATCCTCGCCCCAGATGTCGAGGTTCAGCACCGAAAAGGGAAAACGGATTCCATCTTTGACAGCCTTATCCGCGAAACGCGAGGGCACACGTTTGCCGCGTGCTTGCCCGTTCAGGTCTGCAGCCGCGACGCGGATCGTGCGAACTTCGGGGTGTTTCCTCAGCCAGTCTTTCATAGGTCACCTGATGATTTGCGGGCGCAGTTTGATCTTGCTCCGCTCGTTTGATGGCAAATGCCTGTTAAGCCGCCGGTTGACCACCCCAAAGACCCCAATCAGCGCCAGCGTAAGCAAGATGAAATAGAAGGCGACTATGGGGTAGGGGATAAAGGGGTTGAAGGTTTTATCGACGAAATAGCTGGCATAATACAGCGCGTCACCTTCTTGCCGAAACGCGGGAAAGCCCGAAAAGAACACCAGCGTTGTCGCGTGAAATAGAAAGATCGCCTCATTGGTGTAGGCGGGCCATGCCAAGCGCAGCATGGTTGGCCATTGAATGCGGATAAAGCGGGACCAGCCGGAAATGCCGTAAGCATCGGCGGCCTCTAGGTCACCCTTGGGGATAGACCGCAGCGCCCCGTAGAATATTTCTGCCGTATAGGCCGCGGTGTTCAAAAACAGCACGATTAGCGCACCGGCCCAAGCTCGTGACAACCAGCTTACCTCGGTTGTCATGCCAAAAATTTCTATCCCGTTACGCGGCAGCATCACCAGCGCCTCATAGGCCAGAAAAAATTGAATAAACAACGGTGAGCCGCGAAAGATAAATATGAACCATTCGGCAGCTTTGCGCAGGACCTTAACGTTTGACGCCTTGGCCATCGCAATCGCATTGGCCAAGACAAAGCCGAAGAGCAAGGCGAGTACGCCAAAATAGACATTCCACAGCATCCCCGACCCGATCAGGGTGAATTGCTGGCACAAGGTGAAATCGGTTTTGGGCAGCAGGCGCTCGCCTATGCCCATCGAGCGCAGGCCGTAATCGGCAATCGTTTGCAGGCAGCTCATGCGGCGGCCTTTCTTTGGGCTTCGCCCGAGGCCGTGGCTTGGCCGTGGCTAAGGCGGGCTTGAATACGGGTCAAAACCACTTCGGAGATTTTGGTCATGCAAAGGTAAAACACAAGGAGACCCAAGAAGTAGTACAGCCGCCAATCGGGGTGTGGATAGGCATAGACGCTGGTTTTTGCGCCACCCAATTCACGCGCCCAATAGACGATGTCTTGCACACCCAACAAAAATAGCAAAGGCGTGGCCTTGATCAGGATCATCCACAGGTTCGATAGGCCGGGCAGGGCGTAGACCCACATTTGCGGCACCAAAACGCGGCGAAATACTTGGCCGTGGTTCATGCCGTAAGCCTCGGCCGTTTCCAATTGCGCGCGCGGCACCGCCTGCATAGCGCCATATAAAACGTTCGAGGCAAAGGCGCCGAACACCAGCGCAAAGGTCACCACGGCCAGTGCAAAACCGTAAAGTGAATGCCAGATTTGTGCCGAAGAATTCAGCGGTACCTTGGCCTGCGGGCAGACGCGAAACTCTAGCCCATTGCGCACGGGCTCGGTCCAATCGGGGCAACGGACGACGTGAAAGAAATATTCGATCCCTTGGTCCAGCGCGATCACAAAGAACAGAAAGAACACGATGTCAGGGACGCCGCGCACCATAGCGGTATAGGTTTTACCGATGATCCGCAGGGGCAGGTGCTGCGAGCGCGACATCATCGCGCCGCCAAATCCAAAGGCTAAGGCCACCGGCGCTGTGACCGCAAGCAGTGTCAGCACGGTTAGAAAAGACCAATAGAAATCAATCTGCTTGCCTGTGGTCAGGTAGCACAACAGCCAGTTCAGGCCGTTCAAGGAGGAAGGGTCGGCGCAGCTTGAAAACATGAAAATCCGATGAGGGCAGCGCAAGCCAGTGGGTTAAAACTGGTTGCGCTGCCCGTCTGTAATGTTGAAAACGGCCCTGCTTAGTATTTTGCGACCGTGTCGCCGAACCATTTCACGATCAACTCATTCAACGAACCATCTGCCTTCATCGAAGTGATGCCCGCGTCAAATTTGTCGCGCAGTGCTGTATCGGATTTGCGGAAGGCCATGCCAACGCCGTCACCCAGCGCTACATCTTTGCCAGCCCAAACGAACTGACCATTTGATTCTGCCAAGATCGGGGCAAGGTATTCTTTGTCGGCAAACACAGCATCAGCCTCGCCATTGCGCACGGCCGCTACGGTTTCATCCGGGGTTGCAAATTCAACCAAGGTCGCGCCGCTTTCTTGCACATGGCCCGCCTGAATGGTGCCGGTTTGTGCCGAGACGGGGGCCGCATTTACATCAACGCCAGCATCCAGCGCCATATAGGCAGACATCGCTGGTGGAATGTAATTCTGTGTGAATTCAACCACTTCGGCGCGCTCTTTGGTGATGCTCATGCCCGCGATGATAACATCATAGTTGCCCGATTGCAGGTTGGGGATGATGCCATCCCAATCGGTGGTGACCCATTCGCAGGTCAGGCTGGCCATTTCGCATAGCTTGTCACCCAGATCACGCTCAAACCCGTCAACTTCGCCTTTGTCGTTGATAAAGTTATAGGGAGGGTAGGCGCCCTCAGTGCCCATGCGGACAGTTTCGGCAAAGGAGGCGCCAGCGGTGAGTGCTAGAATGGCCGTGGTCAAGATCAGTTTTTTCATTGTTATGTCCCTATTGTTTTGTCACTTGGTGATGCTTTGTGCCCTAGCCACCCGCAGAAAGGAAGCCTTGCAAACGCGCGGTCTGCGGGTTTCCGAATACAGCGTCTGGTGGGCCTTCTTCTTCGGTGCGGCCTTGGTGCAAAAACACCACATGGTCAGATACATCGGCTGCCAGCCGCATATCATGCGTTACCAACAGCATGGTGCGGCCTTCGTCAGCCAAGGCCTTGATAACCTTTACAACCTCTTGCTCCAGCTCAGGATCCAGCGCCGAGGTCGGTTCATCAAACAGCAGCGCGCGGGGTTCCATACAGAGCGCGCGCGCGATGGCGGCGCGTTGTTGTTGGCCGCCCGAAAGCATGGCAGGCCAAGCATCGGCCTTGTCGCCAATGCCTACTTTTTCCAAATATTCGCGGGCCTTGGCCTCTACCTCAACCGGATCCCGTTTCAGCACTGTCACCGGCGCTTCCATAACGTTTTGCAAAATAGTCATATGCGACCACAGGTTGAACTGCTGGAACACCATCGACAGGTTTGTGCGAATACGGGTGACTTGGCTGCGGTCAGCGGGTTGGCGGTTTAACCCTTCGCCGCGCCATTTTACGGGCTCGCCCTCAAAGGTGATCTCGCCCTGCTGGCTGTCCTCAAGCAGGTTGCAGCAGCGCAAAAGCGTCGATTTGCCCGAACCGGACGACCCGATAAGCGAGATGACATGGCCTTTGGGTGCAACCATATCGATGCCTTTCAGCACCTCAAGTTGGCCATAGCTTTTGTGCAGGTTCCGAATTTCAATGACCGGTGTCGCTGCATCATTTGTGCTTTGGGCCGTAGGGCGGGTCTTAACTGTCACGAAAGCTCACTTTGATAGGATATTTCCTAAATTAGGGCGCAAAACGTGCGGCGATGCAACGGCCTATTTGGCGCATCGTTGCGTCAAGAGGGCATATTTTTCGGTAGCGCCTCAGATTTGGGATGCCTTTTGCCGCGCAAGCGCAGATTCTTGATCGGTCAGCCCCAAAAGGTTGGCGACAAGTCGCATCAACTGGTCCTCACCCGCATCACGGTTGTCATCGACAAGGGCAACCGACCACATCGCCTGCACAAGGCCTGCCCGTTCCTCGATGGCGGTGGCGTTTTTTATCGCACGGGTAAAGCGCACGGTATCGGGGGCCTCTTGCTCTAAGATTTCGGCCTGCGCGCGCATCTTTGCTGCGGCCCAAGGGGTTAGATTATGGCGTGATACCAATATGTTATCAATACGCGCCATTTCAGACTGGGCGTAGTCACCATCCGCGCGGGCCAGCCGCACAAGCAGAGCGGCCAGCGCCAAATCGGCGTCTGGTTCGGTTAGGGCGGCGGGTGTCGGGGCCGTCAGGCGGCGCAGCAATGCATCAAACATAGGTTAGATATAGGGGGGATTGTCCTCGGTGCCAATCGGCAGAAAAGCACGGGTTTGTGATTGGGCGTTCAAACGGGCATTTTCGGTTTGATTCATCACCTGTTAACTTTGCTTAGCGACAAAGATTGTAGGACCAATCGAAAGCTGCCCAATGGATTCGGATCTTTTTGCCCATGTTTGCGCCGCCCGCGCCGACCTTACGGCCGATCAACGGCTGGATTGGCTGCGCCTTATCCGGTCAAGACGGGTGGGGGCTGTAACCTTTCACCGGCTTTTGGCCGAACATGGCAGCGCGGCCGCTGCGCTGGCTGCGTTGCCCCGCATTGCGGCAGAGGCTGCGGTAAAGGACTATTCTGTTTGCCACGAAGATGTTGCCCTGCATGAAATGTCATTGGCGCGGGCGGCGGGCGCACAAATGCTGTGCTGGGGCGAAGCGGCCTATCCCGAGGCGCTTTATGATCTGACCGATGCGCCTCCGGTGCTTTGGACGATCGGTGATGTCGCGCTGTTGAACAGGCCCAGCGTGGCCATGGTTGGCGCGCGCAATGCCTCTAGCCTTGGCTTGCGTATGGCCAATCGTTTGGCCGAAACCTTGGGCGAAAAGGGGTTTGTGGTCGTATCCGGCCTTGCGCGCGGAATTGATGCGGTGGCGCATAAGGCTGCTCTGGCCTTGGGCACGGTGGCGGTGCAGGCGGGCGGGGTCGATGTGATCTACCCCGAAGAAAACGCAAGCCTTGCCAAGGATATTGCCGCCAAAGGGTGCCGCATTTCCGAACAGCCGATGGGCATGGCACCGCAAGCGCGGCATTTTCCAATGCGCAACCGGTTGGTGTCTGGTCTGTCGCGGGCCGTGATCGTGGTTGAGGCTGCAGCGCGGTCGGGCAGTTTGATCACCGCGCGCAATGCGCTTGACCAAGGGCGCGATGTGCTTGCCGTGCCGGGCCACCCGTTTGATGCGCGCGCAGCAGGGTGCAATATGCTGATTCGTGATGGCGCGACATTGGTGCGCAATTCGTCCGATGTGATAGAGGCAATCGGTACAGGCATGCCTGCCGCACGCCAATCCGCGCCCGTGCGGCCCGAGCCGGAGCCTAAGCCTGCACCACCCTTGCCCGGCCCTGCGCCGGAACGCCGCCCCTTGGCCGAAATGGCCACCCTCCACAGCCAAATTCTTGCCCGTCTGGGCCCAAGCCCGCTGGCCGAGGATCAGCTGATCCGTGATCTGGCGATGCCCTCGGCCCGCATCGCACCAGAGTTGTTGATGCTGGAGTTGGAGGGTAAAGTATTGCGCCAGGCTGGCGGCCTTCTGTCACGGCTTGACTAGGCAGATCGTGTTTTGCGCCTAGGGCTGCCGTGGCATTTAGTTAATACATGACCTGCAAAAGCCATAAAACCTTTGTTATGCGGTGTTTCTGCACTTGTAGTATAAGCACAAAAAGGCAATCAGGTCAGCGGTTTTGGGGGTTTGGCAGTGTTCCATTGACATTGCCTGCCATTCGCCCACATCTTGCCCTGCCCCTGTCGGGTCCGTTTGAACAAGAGGTTATTATGGCTGTTGTCGTCGTCGAGTCCCCCGCTAAAGCCAAGACAATCAACAAATATCTCGGTTCCAATTACACGGTTCTGGCCTCATTCGGGCATGTGCGTGACCTGCCCCCCAAAGACGGCTCGGTTGATCCCGAAGACGAATTTGCGATGAAGTGGGAGGTGGCCTCTGACAGCAAAAAGCATTTGAAGGCCATTGCGGATGCGATGAAAACCGATAACGAACTGATCCTCGCGACCGACCCTGATCGTGAGGGCGAGGCGATTTCGTGGCACCTGCAAGAGGCGCTTGCCAAAAGCATTAAGAAGGACACTAAGGTAAGCCGTGTTACCTTTAACGCCATCACCAAGGCGGCCGTAACCGAGGCGATGAAAAATCCGCGCCAAATTGATGTGCCGTTGGTGGATGCCTATCTGGCGCGCCGCGCGTTGGACTATCTGGTGGGCTTTAAACTGTCGCCGGTTTTGTGGCGCAAGTTGCCGGGGGCCAAATCGGCAGGGCGGGTGCAATCGGTATGTCTGCGCCTGATTGTTGAGCGTGAGATGGAAATTGAGGCGTTTCGCGCGCGTGAATTTTGGGGCGTAAATGCGCGCCTGCAAACCCCCCGCGGGCAAGAATATGATGTGCGGCTGACCGTTCTTGGCGGCAAGAAATTGGATAAATTCGACATTTCCAACGTCGAGGCGGCCGATTTGGCGGTGCAGGCTGTCACGTCTCGAACATTGACGGTGCTTTCGGTTGAGGCAAAGCCTGCTGCCCGCAACCCCTCGGCGCCCTTTATGACCTCGACCCTGCAACAAGAGGCCAGCCGCAAGTTTGGCATGGGCGCCAAGCAAACCATGGGGGCTGCGCAACGCCTGTATGAGGCTGGGCACATCACCTATATGCGGACTGACGGCATTGATATGGCACCCGAGGCGATCACCGCGGCGCGTGCGTCTATCAAATCGCGCTATGGTGACAAATACGTGCCCGACAGCCCGCGGGTCTACAAAAATAAGGCCAAGAACGCCCAAGAGGCGCATGAATGTATTCGCCCCACCGATATGGACAAAGCGGCGGATGAGCTGCGCTTGGATGGCGAACAGAAAAAGCTCTATGATTTGATCTGGAAGCGGACCATTGCCAGCCAGATGGCGGCGGCGCGGCTAGAGCGGACGACTGTCGACGTCGGCAGCAAAGATGGCCAGGTCGTGCTGCGGGCAACGGGGCAGGTCGTACTGTTTGACGGCTTTCTTAAGCTGTATGAAGAGGGCCGCGATGATGACGAAGGCGACGAGGGCCGCTTGCCGCAGATTTCAGAAGGGGAATCCGCTGATTTTGTAAAGGGCGCTTTTGCTGAGGCTTTCGCCAAAGCTGCCGCATCAAACGATGATGTGATTGAGGCGTCGGCCACGCGGGTGCCTTCGGCGGTCACGAATGCCGGACAATCGGTGTTGGGTGCGCAGCATTTCACGCAACCTCCACCGCGCTATACCGAGGCGACTTTGGTAAAGCGGATGGAAGAATTGGGCATTGGACGGCCTTCGACCTATGCCTCGATTATGACGACAATCGTTGACCGCGAATATGTGCGCAAAGATAAGAACCGGCTGTTCCCCGAAGATAAAGGGCGTCTGGTTACGGCGTTTTTATCAAACTATTTCCGCAGATATGTCGAGTATGATTTCACCGCTGATCTTGAAGGTCAGCTAGATGATGTCTCGGCCGGTGATCGCGATTACAAAGAGGTGTTAGCACGGTTTTGGCGCGACTTTTCCGCTGCTATCGCCGAGACGGCGGATTTGCGGATTGGCGAGGTTCTGACGAAGATTGACGAATTCCTTGGCCCGCATTTGTACCCGGAGCGTGCCGATGGGTCGGACCCACGGGTCTGTCCGGTGTGCGGCGAGGGGCGCTTGCATCTGAAAACCGCGCGGTCAGGGGGCGCCTTCATTGGCTGCGGGAACTATCCGGAATGCCGATATACACGCCCGATTTCCGTGCCGGGTGGCGAAGAAGGGGCGGTCATTTCGCCCGATGGGCAGGTCTTGGGTGTCGATGAAGGCCAAGAGATCAGCCTGCGGACAGGCCGCTTTGGCCCCTATGTTCAGCGCGGCGAGGCGACTGAAGACGTGCCAAAACCGCCGCGCGCAAGCCTTCCGAAAGGCTGGGCACCCGAAGCGATGGATTTGGAAAAGGCGCTGACCTTGCTATCTTTGCCGCGTCAAATCGGGCCGCACCCCGAAGATGGCGAGATGGTTGAGGCCGCGATCGGGCGCTATGGCCCTTATGTGAAGCATAACAAGGTCTATGCAAACTTGCCTGATGTGGAAGAAGTTTTCACGATCGGGATGAACCGCGCGGTCGAAGTTTTAGCCAATAAATACAGCAAGGCCCGCGTGGCGGCAGAACCGATCAAGGATTTGGGTGAGCATCCCGAGGGCGGCCCAATGGCTGTGATGCCGGGGCGGTACGGGCCTTATATCAAGTGGGGCAAGATTAACGCGACCGTGCCGAAAGAAGTCGAACCCGCGGATGTTTCTGTGGAGCAGGCAATAGAATTGCTGGCCGAGCGGGCAGCGAAAACCGGTACGAAAAAGAAGGCGCCTGCCAAGAAAGCAGCCCCTAAAACAGCGGTGGCCAAGAAACCAGCCGCGAAAGCTGCGGTAAAAAAAGCGCCCGCGAAAACTGCCGTAAAGGCGCCTGCCAAGAAAGCGGCCCCCAAAGCTGCGCCAAAGAAAGCGGCTGTGAAAAAACCTGAAGAGGGTGATGCGGAATAAGGCTGCGGAATCGCACGTGATTTGATTTGAAAATATTTGAAAGGGTTGGGTTTAGATAAAAAACCAACCCTTTCTTAACCTGCCTGTGCGCAACCTTAGTCGAGGTAGCTGTCAGCTCGTTGCCCTGCGCGCGCATGGTGGATAGGCAAGGTGCGTCCGTAAAGCTGCATCACGCGCTCAGGCGCGCCTACCATGTTCGGCTCTTCGACATAGGAAAAGATTGCAACATAGCGGGGGCGCTTGCCGGTGAGCGGGGCAACGCGGTGCAAGGAATAGCGGCCGCGAAAGATTTGCAAATCGCCGGGGGTCAGGTTTAACACTTTGACGGCGTCCGAGGTGCCGGCCAGCACGCGCGAGACCTCTTCAAAATTCTCGCTATCTTTGCGTATCCGAGGTGCATATTCAAACGCACCACCGGCCTCGGCGTTCTGAATTGCGATGGTTACGGTGTAATTGTTGGTATCAAAATGCCACGGAAAACCGTTGCCCTCATCCGCGACGTTGATGATCACATCGGCCAGAGGGTCGGCGTAACGGTGAAAGTTTACCTCTTCCAGACTATCTTGGATAAAGCGATCAAAGCCGGTGCTGTCATGGATGGTGCGCAAAGGGCCATCGCTGGCAAAATTGTCGGCGGGCACAAACGCGTTTGATCGGTCAAAAAACTGGCGGCGCGGGTCACTCTTTGGCAGCGTCGGGTCATCCTTGGTGAAATAAACATTGGTGCGGTTATAGCTGCGGTGCCCTTTGTCGTTGACGCCCTCGGCCTCGGTTGTCAGGGCGGCGATCCCTTGGGGTGTCAGAAATTGTTTCAGGACGGCGCAGCCATCGCGGGCCAAATCGGCGCGGATCTGGGCCAAAAGGGCGTTCCGCGCGGCGCCATCTTGGTGAATCGGATAGCGATCATAGTTGATCAGATCAGTGCTGGCATATTGCATTTTCAAATCCCCTGAATGTTAGCCCGATTTGGAAGCCGTTTTGGCAGGGTGTCTGGTTCGTTTTCGACGCTGCATTGTCGTATTTCTGCAAAAGGGATCGGTTTTTTATGACCGCGACGTAAGGTCCGCGGTCGGCTTGTGTTTTTATTGATTGACGGGTCAATAAACTTTACGCTAGCTCGGGTGGTGAGGGATTTGAGGAAATCTGTGATGCCCAAGCTTGGAATGGAACCCATCCGCAAGGCCGCGCTGGTCAAAGCCACGATCATTGAGATCGGGCAGGCGGGGTCTTTGGATGTGACGGTGGGGCAAATCGCCAAGCGGGCGGGCATGTCTACAGCGCTGGCGCATCACTATTTTGGCGGCAAAGAGCAGATTTTTTTGGCCGCGATGCGGCATGTTTTGTCGTTGTATGGGGCAGAGGTGCGGGAGGCGTTGGCGCTTGCCAAAACGCCAACTGAACGGCTGGAGGCGATTTTACTGGCCTCATTTAGCCCTTCAAATTTTCGGGCTGAGGTGGTCAGCGCGTGGTTGAATTTTTATGTGCTGGCGCAGAAGACACCCGGCGCGCGGCGGTTGCTGGTTGTGTATCAGCGGCGGTTGCAATCGAACCTTGTGGCGGCGTTGCGGCCCTTGGTGGGCGCGCGCGCGGTGGCGCTTGCCGAGCAGTTAGGCGCGTTGATTGATGGGGTTTATTTGCGCGCGGCGCTGAGTGATGGGCCTGCGGATGGTGCGGCATCGGTACGAGTGATTAAGGCCTATTTGGCCGCAGAATTGAAATTGAAAGAGGACTAAGCTAATGATTGCGCAGCCAAAAGCGAGCCATTTTGTGAATGGCTGTTGGATGGAAGATACCGCAGGGGCACCGATTGACGTGCTTTATCCGGCTACGGGCGCGGTGATCGCGCGGGTGCATGAGGCGACTGCGGCAGTGATCGACGCGGCCTTGGCATCTGCTAAGGCCGCGCAAACGGACTGGGCTGCGCGCAAGCCGGTGGAACGCGGGCGGATTTTGCGGCGTGCGGCGGATTTGATTCGCGAACGCGGCGATGCTTTGGCGCGGTTAGAGACCTTGGACACAGGCAAGCCGTTGCAAGAAACACTGGTGGCGGATTGGCCTTCGGGCGCGGATGCGTTGGAGTATTTTGGCGGCCTTGTGGCAAGTGTGACCGGTGAGAGCATCCCGTTGGGTGGCGATTTCGCCTATACCCTGCGTGAGGCCTTGGGCGTTTGCGTGGGGATCGGGGCGTGGAATTACCCCAGCCAGATTGCATGCTGGAAGTCAGCACCTGCCTTGGCGATGGGGAATGCGATGGTGTTCAAGCCCTCGGAGGTGACGCCTTTGGGGGCGCTTGAATTGGCGCAGATTTTCATGGATGCGGGCTTGCCTGCGGGGCTGTTTAACGTGGTACAGGGGCGCGGTTCTGTTGGGGCAGGGCTGGTGAAGGACCCGCGTGTGGCCAAGGTGTCACTGACGGGATCGGTGCCCACGGGGCGCAAGGTGTATGCAGCGGCCGCCGAGGGCGTGCGCAATGTGACGATGGAGCTGGGTGGCAAATCGCCGTTGATTATCTTTGACGATGCAGATTTGGACAGTGCTGTTGGTGCGGCGATGATGGCGAATTTCTACTCGGCAGGGCAGGTGTGCAGCAACGGCACGCGTGTGTTCGTGCAAAAGGCGATTTTGCCTGCGTTTCTAAGGGCTTTGGCCGTGCGTGCCGAGAAAATTATATTGGGCGATCCGCTGGATATGGCCACGCAGATGGGGCCGTTGGTGACTGCCGCGCAGGTCGATAAGGTGATGGGCTATGTTGACGGCGCGGTCGCGCAGGGCGCGCGACTGGTCACAGGGGGCAAACGTGACGGCATGTTTGTGCAGCCGACAGTGTTTGCCGATGTCACCGACGACATGATCTT
Source organism: Pseudorhodobacter sp. W20_MBD10_FR17 (assembly GCF_052119765.1). Taxonomy (NCBI): domain Bacteria; kingdom Pseudomonadati; phylum Pseudomonadota; class Alphaproteobacteria; order Rhodobacterales; family Paracoccaceae; genus Pseudorhodobacter; species Pseudorhodobacter sp. W20_MBD10_FR17. The sequence goes on from NZ_JBGQOQ010000014.1 coordinate 57,272, forward strand.
GGCACGCGAAGAGGTCTTTGGGCCGGTGATGGCAGTGCTTGCGTTTTCGGATGAAGATGAGGTTGTAAGCCGCGCAAATGATACGGATTTTGGCTTGGCGGCTGGCGTGTTTACCGCAGATTTGACTCGCGCACACCGCGTGATCGGGGCGTTGCAGGCGGGGACCTGTTGGATAAACACCTACAACCTGACGCCGGTAGAAATGCCGTTCGGCGGTGCCAAATTGTCTGGCGTGGGGCGTGAAAACGGCAAAGCAGCGCTGGATTATTACAGCCAGATCAAGAGCGTTTATGTCGGCATGGGGCCGGTTGATGCGCCGTATTGATGCTGAAAATAGGGTAAGATGATGAAGGCGGATTATGTGATTGTCGGCGCTGGCTCGGCTGGCTGTGCGATGGCTTACCGGTTGGGCGAGGCTGGGGCCTCGGTCATTGTGATCGAGTTTGGCGGCACGGATGCGGGGCCGTTTATTCAGATGCCGGCGGCGCTATCTTATCCGATGAATATGGGCCTGTATGACTGGGGGATGGCGTCCGAGCCCGAGCCGCATTTGGGCGGGCGGTCGTTGGTAACGCCGCGCGGCAAGGTCATTGGCGGATCAAGCAGCATTAACGGCATGGTCTATGTGCGCGGCCATGCCCGTGATTTTGATCATTGGGCCGAGGCAGGGGCTGAAGGCTGGGGCTATGCCGATGTGCTGCCCTATTTCCGGCGGATGGAGCATTGGCACGGTGGCACGTCCGACTATCGTGGCACCGATGGCCCGCTGCATATTACGCGCGGACCCCGGGCTAATCCGTTGTTTGATGCCTTTATTCAGGCCGGTGCGCAGGCCGGTTATCCGGTAGCAACTGACTATAATGGGGCCGCGCAAGAGGGGTTTGGCCCGATGGAGGCCACGATTTACAAAGGCCAGCGTTGGTCAGCGGCGAATGCGTATTTGAAGCCTGCGATGAAAGCGGGGCAGGTGCAGCTGGTGCGCGGGTTGGCACGCAAAGTGGTGATTGAAAATGGCCGCGCCGTGGGGGTTGAAGTGTCAATCGGCGGCGCGGTGCAGGTGATTTCGGCGGGCAAAGAGGTGATTTTGGCTGCCAGCAGCCTGAATTCGCCCAAGCTGTTGATGCTGTCGGGCATCGGCCCTGCCGCGCATTTGGCCGAGCACGGGATCGCGGTCGTGGCAGATCGCCCCGGTGTGGGCAGCAATTTGCAAGACCACCTTGAGGTGTATATGCAGTTTGCCAGTAAACAGCCGATCACGCTGTATAAATACTGGAACCTGCTGGGCAAGGCGCTGATCGGGGCGCAGTGGTTGTTCACGCGCAAGGGGCTGGGGGCGTCTAACCAGTTTGAGGCTTGTGGGTTTATCCGTAGTAAGATCGGCGTAGAATACCCTGATATTCAATATCATTTTTTACCAATTGCCGTGCGCTATGACGGCAAGGCCAGCGCTGAGGGGCATGGCTTTCAAGTCCATACCGGCCCGATGCGCAGCCCGTCGCGGGGCACGGTGCGGCTACGGTCGGCGGACCCAGCGGCGCATCCGGTGATCAAATTCAACTATATGTCCGACCCTCAAGATTGGGAGGATTTCCGCGCATGCATTCGGCTGACGCGCGAGGTGTTTGTCCAAGCCGCAATGCAGCCGCATGTAAAGCATGAGATTCAACCGGGGGCGGGCGTGCAGTCGGATGCCGAGATTGATGATTTCATCCGCGAACATGCCGAAAGCGCCTATCACCCTTGTGGCACCGCCAAGATGGGGCGCCGTGATGACCCGATGGCTGTGGTTGATAACGAGTGCCGCGTGATTGGCGTTGAAGGGCTGCGGCTGGCCGATAGTTCTATTTTTCCGCGTATTACCAATGGGAACTTGAACGGGCCGTCGATTATGGTTGGCGAAAAGGCAGCAGATCATATTCTGGGCCGCACGCCGCTTGCGCCTTTGAACCTTGGGCCAAAGATGAATGACGACTGGCGTGAGGCACAGCGATAACGGTTGAGTAACGTTAATAAAGGTTAACCAATAGTTAACAAATATCTTGCTTTCGGGCCGTTTCGGGCCGAAAACGCAGTTATGTTAATACTTCGTTCCCTTTCTGTTCTGGCAGCCCTACTTGCGGCCCCCGCCGGCGCGTTAACCCTGACGGGGCAAGCACGCATCGTGGATGGCGATACCATTGTGGTTGCTGGCGAACGTATCCGGCTGTTTGGGATTGACGCGCCCGAGCTGCGGCAACGCTGCGACCCATCGGGGCGTAACTGGGAGTGTGGCGTTTGGGCGGCACAGGTGTTGGCGAAACTAGCGGCGCGCGGGGTGCTGAAATGTGAGGCGCTAGACCGTGACCGCTATGGCTGCACGGTGGCGCGTTGCACTGCGGCTGGGCGCGATATCGGCGCCGAAATGGTGCGGCAGGGGGCGGCGGCGGCCTATGTTCAATATTCGCTTGATTATGTGACGCTGGAAGCGACCGCCAAAGCCGAGTTGCGGGGGCTGTGGTCGGGCGCGGTGACGGCACCAGCCGACTATCGCAAAATTGCCAAGCGGCAACCTGCGCCCGAGGGCTGCGCGATCAAGGGCAACATCAACACCAAAGGCAAGCGGATTTACCACATGCCTGGCCAGCGTGATTATGACGCGACGCGGATTTCTGTCGCCAAAGGCGAGGCGTTCTTTTGTTCGGAAGCCGATGCGCAAGCCGCCGGGTTTCGCGCTGCAAAACGCTGAATCAGCGATATTCTTTTTTGTCGGGTTGATCCCTGTCAAAGTGCTGCGTCATGGCAGGGGCTATAGTTCGCGTATCACGAACCAACAAGGAGAGTTCCATGTCGCACACACCCCATGAATTGGCCGAAGAGTTTCCGGACGCTGTAGAAAAGATGCACAAGCTAAAGCTGGAGAACGCGCATTTTGCCAAGCTTTTTGATGAATATCACGAGGTTAACCGTGCTGTGCATCGGGCGGAAGCCAATGTTGAGCCGACTGATGACGCCCATGAGGGCGAGCTGCGCAAGCAACGCACACGGCTGAAAGATGAGATTTGGGCGCTGATTTCGGCAGCCTAAGGCAAGTCGGGGTCGATGCCATAAGGCACGACCCCACGCGCATCGGGATTGACCGATAGGCGCTTTTCCAGCGGCGGCACCGAGCGTTGATGACAATCGGGCCGCTCGCAAATTCGGCAGGAAATGCCGATGGGTTCGAACCGGCCCTTTAGATCCAATCCATCGGCATAGACGAGTTGGTCGGCATGGCCGATTTCGCAGCCCAAACCAATAGCATAACGCCGTACCGGCGCGCCGAACGCCCCCCCGGATTTTGACACGTCACGCGCAAGGCACACATAGCGCACGCCATCCGGCGTTTCGGCCAGTTGGCGCAGAAAACGGCCTGGGGTTTCAAAGGCTTGGTGGACGTTCCACAACGGGCAAGCCCCGCCAAACCGCGCAAATTGAAAGCGGGTGGCCGAGTGGCGTTTGGTGACGGTGCCAGCCTGATCGACCCGTACGAAAAAGAACGGAACACCTTTGGCTCCGGGGCGCTGCAGGGTGGAAAGCCGGTGGGCGACTTGCTCGATAGAGCTGTCGAACAGATCAGACAGGCGCTCAAGATCGTGGCGCTCTTGTGCGGCGGTGCGCAGAAAGCTGGTGTAGGGCATCACGGCCGCGCCGGCAAAATAATTGGCCAGCCCGATTTTGGCAATGCTGCGCGCCTCAGAGCTTTGGAATTGCGCGAGGTCGAGCGTCGCCTCTAGCAGGTCATTTTGGGTAAGCAACGCCACTTGATGCAGCAGTTGAAAGCGGCGAGTCGCACCCGTGGCGCGGCTGGACAAGGCAAGGCGTTTCGCCTTGGGGTCAAAGCGGCGCAATTCGGAAATGTTCGAAAGTGTCAAATCGATGCCCAGGCTCTCTAATGTGGACAGCGCCGTGTTTTCTATTGGAATATCAGGGCCTTTTAGGGTGGCGTAGCGCTCAGCCGCTTTATCAACCGCGTCGATGTAATTGTCGCAATAGTGAAAGAAATCCCGCACCTCTTCCCATGCCGAGGGGGTGCTGTCAGAGCGGCCCAATGCCTCATCCAATGAGGCGAGGCGTTCGTGGCTTTGGCGATAAGCGCGGTGCAGGTCTAGGAACGCGCGGGCCAAGGCGGGGGCGTTAGAGGCCGCGAGGCGCAGATCGGCCAATGGGGGTGGTGCGGTGAAAACTGGGTCGGCCAAGGCCTCGCGCATGTCGGTGACGATGCGTTCGCTATCGCCTGTGGATAACTCGGTCACGTCTTGACCAAACTCTTGGGCCAGGCCCAGCACTACGCCCGCCGAAATGGGGCGGTGATTGTTTTCCATCTGGTTCAGATAGGGCAGCGAGATACCAAGTTTCTGCGCGAAAATCTTTTGCGTCAGACGCAGGCGGCCGCGCAATTCACGCAGCTTTGCGCCCGCATAGATTTTTTGGGTGGCCATAATCTGCCCTCTGGTTTGCAAAGCTTAGCGTGGCTTTGCAAAGCGGTGGCGTCAAGCGGATTTCAGTTCGTTCTCGCGGCGCAAGACCCATAAAATGCACAGGATCGAGGCGGCAGAGGTGAGGAGCATGACCAAGATCAGCGGCATTGGGCCCGTTTGGGGACCAAGCACAAAGCCTGCAAGTGCCGAAAGCAGCGCGCCGGTGCCGATAAGGAACGCACCGCCAAGACCCGCCGCCGAGCCTGCCAAACTGGGGCGAACCGACAGCATACCCGCATTGGCGCTGGGGCTGAGCAGGCCGTTGCCGAGGCCAACAAAGATCATCAACCCGAAAAACAGGTTCGGCCCCGTGGCGCCTAGCATCGTCAAAATCGCCAGCAACAACATGCCACCCGTCGTGGTTAGTGCGCCCACAAGAACCATGCGGTTCACGCCATAGCGCACAGCATAGCGGCCCGAGAAAAAGTTACCTGCCATATACCCCAAAGCTGGCGCGCCGAAATACAGCCCAAGCGTGGCTGCATCCATATGAAAGAAGGTGGTGCCGACATAAGGCGCGCCGCCGAGATAGGCGAAAAACGCGCCAGAGGCAAAGCCCGCTGCCAAGCAGTAGCCCCAGAACCGTTGAGAGCGCAGCAAAGACGGGTATTGGCGCATCTGGGCGGTAAAACTGCTGGCGCGGGTGGTGCTGGTTTCGCCCATATCGAACCAGATCACGACAAACGCGGTAGCCCCTGACAGCATCAGCATAATGAACGACGCTTGCCAGCCGAATGCCTCATCCAGAAGGCCGCCGATGACGGGGGCGATCATTGGGACCATGGCCATACCCATCGACACATAGCCGATCATCGAGGCGGCTTGGTCTTGGGGGACCATATCGCGCACGGCGGCGCGTGACAGCACAAAGCCCGACGCAATTACGGCTTGCACCAAGCGGAAGGTTAAAAACACACCGTAATTGGGCGCGAGGAGCGAGCCAGCGCAGGCCAGTGTGAAAATGGCGGTGGCGGCAAGGATAACAGGGCGGCGGCCAAAGCGGTCAGACACTGGGCCCACGAACAGCTGCAACAGGGCCGTTGCGGCAAGGTAGAGAGAGAGTGACAGCTGCATCACCGCATAATCTACGCCGAAATACAGCGCCATTGACGGCAGCGATGGCAAGAACACGTTCAAAGACATCGCCGCGACGCCGGCCATGAAAACGAGTGTTGTGATATGCGGGGCGGTGGTCCGATCAAAATAGCGGACTGTAGGTGGTGTGCTCATGCAAAACTGCTACGCCCATCGCGGCGGCCTGTCTATTGCAGAAATGAATGACCGCGCGTTAAGCCCATTTGTGAAAAATGAAAAACGCCCCCAGCGCGATGAAACCAAAGCCGAGAAGGTGGTTCCATGACAGCGGCTCTTTTAGGTAAAACACCGAAAACGCAGCGAACACCAGCAGGGTGATGACCTCTTGGATGGTTTTCAACTCGGCCGCTGAAAAATAGCCGTGGCCAATGCGGTTGGCCGGCACTTGCAGCATATATTCAAACAGCGCGATGCCCCAGCTGATGGCGATCACAGCAAGCAGCGGGGCGGATTTATACTTTAGGTGGCCATACCATGCAAAGGTCATAAAGACGTTTGACGCGAGGAGCAGGCCGATGGTGATCAGGGGTGTGGGCATGTGCGAGGCCTTTGGCGGGTGTTTGGGGCCTTGTCGCAGAATTTTGCGGATGTGCTAGCGGTTTTTTCGGGCCGATTGATTTGGATCAGGGGCGTTCAAATCGGCCTATGCGCAAATGCGCAAAAGCCGAGGTGATACGATGATTCTGACAGCCCTAACTGCCCTTGCCGAACCGACGCGTCTCGCCGCGATGCGGGCCTTGTATGATGACGATGAGCATTGCGTTTGTGCGTTGATGGCGCGGCTTGGTGCCACACAAAGCCGGATGTCGCGGCATATGCAGGTGCTAAAGCAAGCGGGTTTGGTGGTGGATCGGCGTGATGCGCAATGGGTGCGCTACCGGATTAACCCCGATTTGGCGGCACCGTTGCGCAGGCTTTTGGATGCGGCATTGGTAGAAGAGGTGATGGCGTGAGCGTTTTTGGCTGGATGAATGACCAATTGCTGCGGATGCAGTGGCTGTCTGATCTTGTGACGGCGGGCGTGCGCGCGGTGGGGCTGGACCCTGCGTCGCGGATTGGCGGGTCGGTGCAGTTTTTTGTCTATGATGTGGTCAAGATTTTCATCCTGCTGTCGGTGCTGATTTTCGCGATTTCCTATGTACAAAGCTTTTTTCCACCGGAACGGACACGGCGGATTTTGGGCGGGCGATCCGGGGTTGGGGCGAATATTCTGGGGGCGCTGCTGGGGACGATTACCCCGTTTTGTTCGTGCTCCTCTATTCCGCTGTTCATCGGGTTTACGGCGGCAGGATTGCCGCTTGGCGTGACGTTTTCGTTTTTGATATCCTCGCCTTTGGTCGATATGGCCTCGGTCATTTTGCTGGCGTCGATTTTTTCTTGGCCGATTGCATTGGCTTATGTCGGCGTTGGGCTGGTGGTGGCGGTGGTTGGCGGCACGATCATTGGCAATCTGGGGATGGAAGATCAGGTTGAAAGTTTTGTGCACAACGTGCCGGTAACGGATACGGATGAGGCGCTGACGCGGGCCGAGCGGCTTGCCTTTGCCCGCGATCAGGTGCGCGACATTGCGGGAAAGGTTTGGCCCTATGTACTCATCGGGGTGGGGATTGGTGCCGCCATTCATAATTGGGTGCCAGAGGCCACGATTTCGGCGCTGCTGGGGCAGGATAAATGGTGGGCGGTGCCGGTGGCAACGATGGTGGGTGTTCCGATGTACGCCGATATTTTCGGCACTTTGCCGATTGCCGAGGCGCTGGTGGCCAAGGGCGTGGGGTTGGGTACCGTTCTGGCCTTTATGATGGCGGTGACGGCACTGTCGCTGCCCTCGCTTATCATGCTGAAACGCGTGGTTAAAATGCCGTTGTTGGTGGCCTTTACTGGGATTGTCACGGTTGGCATTCTGACCATCGGATTTACGTTCAACGCAATAACGCACATGTTCATTTGAAAGGGCATATCATGATTATCAAAATCCTTGGGTCTGGTTGCAAAAAATGCGGCATTTTGGCCGATAACGCTGCGGCGGCGGCACAGGCGGCGGGGAAGACGGCCGAGATCGTTAAAGTCACTGATTTCGCGGTTATTGCAGGCTATGGCGTGATGTCGACGCCCGCTTTGGTGATCGATGAAAAGCTGGTGTCGTCGGGCAAGGTGCTGACGGCAGATGAGATTGGGGCGCTGCTGTGAAGGCTTTGGCGTTATTGGCATTTTTCCCCGTGGCGGCGGTGGCTGCGGGGCTAGAGGTCCAACCGGTGACCGATGGCGTTTGGGCGCTGGTGGGCGAGAAAGAGCAACGATCGGCCGATAACCTTGCCAATAATGCCACGTTCGGCGTGGTGGTCACGAATGCGGGCGTGGTGTTGGTTGATGCAGGAGGGTCTTGGGCTGGGGCGGCTGCGATTGATGCCGCCATCAAAGGGCTGACCGATCAACCGGTAAAGTTGGTCATCAACACCGGTGGCCAAGATCATCGCTGGCTGGGCAACGGCTATTGGCAGGCGCAAGGGGCGCAGGTGATTGCATCCGATGCGGCGGTGGCCGATCAACATGCGCGTGTGGATGTGCAGATGATGGGGCTGACGCAGTTTTTGGGCGGGGCGCTGGCGGGGACCGCACCTGTTTATGCCACGACCATGTTTGAGACGGGTTATAGCTTTGATCTGGGCGGTGTGACGTTTGAAATTACCCATGCGGGGGCGGGGCATACGCCGGGCGATGCTTTCGTGTTTGTGCCTGCCAAGGACACTGTTTTTACGGGCGATATTGTCTATGTCGAACGGATTTTGGGCGTGGGCGAGCAATCGTCGATTTTGACATGGCCCGAGGTGTTTGAAGCGATGGCAGCAACGGGTGCCGCGCATGTGGTGCCGGGGCATGGCCATGCAACCGATATGAATACCGCGCGGGCGCAGACCTATGACTATTTGCTTAATCTGCGGGCCCAAGTGGGGGCGTTGATTGAGGCGGGGGGCGATCTTGGGCAGGCCGCAGATGTGGACCAATCGGGCTTTGCGGGGTTAGAGCAGTTTGACAGCCTTGCGCGCAAGAATGCCGAAATGGCCTTTACGCAGATGGAGTTTGAATGATGGACTACCGTGTTGCCGCCCACCGCGTTGACAGCCACGGCAGCCTTGCCCGCGCGAAAGAGGCGGAAATTGTGCTTGATACCGATATGGCAGGGCGGGCTGATGCGATGAATCCGGTCGAGCTGTTGCTGTCGGCACTGGCGGCCTGCATGTTAAAGGGCATTGAACGGGTGACACCGATGCTGCAATTCCAACTGCGCGGGGTAGAGGTGGCACTGGAGGGCATTCGCCAAGATGCGCCGCCCAAGCTGACCCTGATCCGCTATCAGATTGTGGTGGATTGTGATGAGAGCGACCAACGGCTGGACCTTTTGCACCGCAACGTATTGAAATATGGAACGATTTCAAACACGCTTGCAGGTGCTGTGCCGCTAGAGGGTACGCTGGTACGCAAACCGCATTAGGTGGCGGCAGATTGGTTCACGCGCTTCATCAGCTCTGCTGCGGTTTCTTTGCGTTCTGAATAGCGATCAACAAGGTAATCTGCGCGGTCGCGGGTAAGGAGGGTGAATTTGAACAATTTCTCCATCACGTCGACAATGCGATCGTACAGGGGCGAGGGGCGCATACGACCAGCCTCATCAAACTCTTGAAACGCCCTGGGAATTGACGATTGATTGGGGATGGTGATCAGCCGCATCCAACGCCCCAGAATGCGCATCTGGTTAACCGCGTTAAAGCTTTGCGAGCCGCCAGAAACCTGCATCACGGCCAGCGTTTTGCCTTGGGTCGGGCGGACGGCACCATCCGACAGGGGGATCCAATCGACTTGGGTTTTCATCAGACCGGTCATTGCGCCGTGGCGCTCGGGGGAAGACCAGACCATGCCTTCGGACCAAGCGACCAGCGCGCGCAATTCCGCCACTTTGGGGTGCGTGGCATCGGTATTGTCATCCACCAGCGGCAGGCCCGAGGGGTTGAAAAACCGCACCTCTGCCCCGAGATGGGTCAGAATGCGACCAGCTTCCTCGGCGGATAGGCGGCTGAAACTGCGTGGGCGTAGCGAGCCGTAGAGCATCAGGATGCGCGGGGCGTGGATTTTGTGCGGCGGTGCCAACAGGGATGTTTCGTCGATTGCGGGCAAGAGGGCCGCGTCGATATTTGACAGGTTAGACAAGGCGGTTTCCTTTCGCGTCGATCAGCAACTCGCCGTCTTCTTTGGCAAAAGGACCGGGGGGAAGTTGGTCAAGCAGGTCCAGAACCGCCTCGGACGGGCGACACAGGCGCACGCCTTTGGGGGTGCAAACGATGGGCCGATTCACCAGAATAGGGTGGGCGACCATCGCGTCGAGCAGTTGATCGTCGGTGATATCCGGCTGGGTTAGACCGAGGGACTCGGCCGGGGTTTTGCTGACCCGTAGCGCCTGCCTTGGCGTCAGATTGGCGGCGGCGAATAGCCCGAGGAGTTGTGGGCGGGTCCAGCCTTCGGTAATATAGTCAATGACGACAGGGCTATAGCCAGCTGCCGTGATGATTTCCAGAACGTTGCGTGAGGTGCCACATGCGGGGTTGTGATGGATGGTGATGGGAAAGGTCATTTGGGAAAGCTCTCTCTGGTGCGGTTGGCAAAGGCGACGAGCGACAGCATCACCGGCACCTCGACCAACACGCCGACCACGGTGACAAGGGCTGCGCCAGAGTTAAGGCCGAACAGGCCGATGGCCACGGCGACAGCCAGTTCAAAGAAGTTAGAGGTGCCGATCAGCGCGCAAGGGGCCGCGATGGAATGGGGCAGTTTCCACGCCCACGCCCAGCCATAGCCCAAGGCAAAAATGCCGTAGGATTGGATGATGATCGGCACCGCAAGCAGGGCGATCAGCGCGGGTTGCGCAAGGATAACCGGCCCTTGAAAGCCGAACAGCAGCACGACGGTCAGCAACAGGCCCATGATAGAGGCGGGCTTGATGCGGGCGGTGAAATCGCTGATGGCAGCGCCGCGTTTTACCAGCAAAGCGCGGGTCAGTATGCCTGCGACCAGCGGGATGACAACGTACAGCACGGTCGACAAGATCAGCGTCTCCCACGGGACGGCAACCTCGGTCACGTCCAAAAGAAAGGCGACGATGGGCGCGAATGCTACGACCATAATCAGGTCATTCAGCGACACTTGGACCAAGGTGTAATTCGCATCGCCCTTGGTCATTTGCGACCAGACAAACACCATCGCGGTACAGGGGGCAGCACCCAATAAAATAAGGCCTGCGATGTATTCTGTCGCCTGTGCAGGGGGAATAAACCCCGCAAAGACATGTTTGAAGAACAGCACCCCAAGCGCGGCCATTGTAAAGGGTTTGATCAGCCAGTTGATGATGATGGTGATGATCAGCCCCTTGGGCCGCTTACCCACCGATTTCAACGAGCCGAGATCAACGGCGACCATCATCGGGTAGACCATGGCCCAGATGAGCACGGCAACGACAAGGTTAACCGAGGCGTATTCAAGGCCTGCGAGGCTGGCGAAAAGTGCGGGCATCAGGTTGCCCAAAGTAATGCCCGCAAGGATGCACAGGGCAACCCAAAGGCTGAGATAGCGTTCAAACAGGCTCATGTTCGGTCCTTTATGGTCATGTCCTGCGTAGGCAGGCAGCAGGTTTTATCGGCAATGGGAAGCGTAGCAATGAAATTTGACAACGGGGCAAGGGCCGCAGGCGCCAGCGCATAGCAAATGCGGGGGCCGTCGATTTCGCCGCTTATCACACCGGCGGCTTTCAGGATGCGCAGGTGCTCGGACACGGTCGATTGCGCAAGGCCGATGGCCCCGACGATATCGCCGCCGATGCAACCGGGTGTGCGCGCTAGCAACTGCAAAATGCGCAGCCTGGCCGGGTGGGCCAGGGCCTTGGCCAAATCGGCCAAATGGGTTTCTGTCAGGTGGGGGTCGGTATGCATATAATTTCGCCTATCGTCGATTAACGATTTGATAGGGTCGAAACAGGCGCGGGTCAAGCATGAAACTGTAGGGTCGCACCGGCCCCCGTTGGGACCGGTGCTGTTTGGATTAGGCCAGAATTTTCAACATGGTGGCCGAAGGGCGCATCACATTGTTGGTTTTGGCCAGATCGGTCAGGAAGTAGCCGCCCAGATCGGCGGGCTTGCCCTCGGCGGCCATCAATTCAGCCAAGATCGTGTCTTCGTTTTCTTCCAGCGCTTTGGCGATGGGAGCGAAATGTTCGATCAGCGCAGGGTCTTCGTTCTGGCTGGCCAAGGCCTTGGCCCAATACAGCGCAAAGTAGTAGTGGCTGGCGCGGTTGTCGTTTTGGCCAACTTTGGCCTCGGGCGACTTGTTGTGATCCAACACGCCTTGGGTCGCACGATCAACGGCAACGCCGAGGATGCGGGCTTTGTCATTCGCCTTTGTTTCTGCAAGGAATTTCAGGCTTTCCCCCAATGCGCAGAACTCACCCAGGCTGTCCCAGCGCAGGTGGTTTTCTTCGGTCAGCTGTTGAACGTGCTTGGGGGCCGAGCCGCCAGCGCCGGTTTCAAACATGCCGCCGCCGTTCATCAGCTTGACGATCGACAGCATCTTGGCCGAGGTGCCCAGTTCCAGAATCGGGAACAGGTCGGTCAGGTAATCGCGTAGAACGTTACCCGAAATGGCGATAGAGTTTTTGCCCTTGCGGATGGTTTCCAGCGACAAACGGGTCGCGGCACGAGGTGCCATGATTTGGAACTTATCGCTGACGCCAGCAGCAGCAAGGATTGGGCGCACGTATTTCAGCAGCTCGGCATCATGCGCACGGGCTTCGTCGAGCCAGAAAATCGCTTGGCAACCTTCGGCCTTTTGACGGCTGATGGCCAGTTGCACCCAGTCTTCGATCGGGCCTTGGTTGGTGGATGCCGCGCGCCAGATGTCGCCAGCTTCTACCTCATGTTCGTGCAAAATGTCGCCATTTGCCAGAACGATGCGAACGGTGCCTGCGGTTGGGATCTCAAAAGTGGTGGGGTGCGAGCCGTATTCTTCGGCTTTTTGCGCCATCAGGCCAACGTTTTGCACGGTGCCAGCGGTGGTCGGGTCAAGCGCGCCGGTTTCTTTGAAATACTTAACGGATTCGTCATAGATCGGCGCGTAAGAGCTGTCGGGGATGATGCAGTTGGTATCCGCAGCCTTGCCGTCTGGGCCCCATCCTTTGCCGCCAGCGCGGATCAGCGCGGGCAAGGACGCGTCGATGATCACATCAGACGGGACGTGCAGGTTGGTGATGCCTTTGTCCGAGTTAACCATATACATCGGTGGGCGTTCGGCCATAACGGCGTCGATTGCCGCAAGGATTTCTGTGGCCTCATCCATTTTGGCGACTTGGTCCAAAACGGCGCCAAGGCCAGAGTTCGGGTTCACGCCAGCAGCGGCCATTTTGTCGCCGAATTCATCAAACACCGGCTGCAAGAAAACCTTAACAGCGTGGCCAAACAGGATGGGGTCCGAGACCTTCATCATAGTGGCTTTCAGGTGGATCGAGAACAGCGTGCCAGCGGCTTTGGTCGCGGCGATTTGTTCGGCCAAGAACGCATCCAGCGCGCGGGCCGACATGAACGTAGCGTCAACCACGGTGCCTGCGCCATATTTTACGCCGTCTTTCAGCACGGTAACAGCACCATCGACAGTGACAAGTTCAATGCGGGCGGGGCCAGCCTGTTCGGCAGTAAGGGTTGCCGATTTCTCATTAGAAAAGAAATCGTTGGCCGACATGGTTGATACAACGGTCTTGCTGTCTGGCGCCCATTTGCCCATCGAATGCGGGTTAGACATGGCATAGTTTTTTACAGCAACCGCTGCACGACGATCCGAGTTGCCTTCGCGTAGAACCGGATTCACAGCCGAGCCTTTGATCGCATCAAAGCGTGCGCGAATTGCCTTTTCGGCGTCTGTGCTTGGATCTGCCGGATAGTCGGGGATCGCATAGCCTTTGGACTGCAATTCCTTAACAGCGGCCACAAGTTGCGGCACCGAGGCCGAAATGTTTGGCAGTTTGATGACGTTGGCCGTCGGGGTTTTGACCAGCTTGCCCAGCTCGGCTAGATCATCGGGTTGGCGTTGATCATCCGTCAGGTTTTCGGGGAATGTCGCGATGATACGCCCTGCAAGCGAGATATCCTTAACACCAACCGATACGCCGGCAGCCGCCGCGAAAGACTGAATGATCGGCAGCAGCGATGCCGAGGCAAGCTGCGGGGCTTCGTCAACCTTGGTGTAAATGATATCTGGGTTGGTCATGTTCAGGCCTATCTTTCATCTTGGTTAAATGCGTTAGGAGTTGGCTTTGCCATGCCCGAGTTTGATAGAAAATGCAATGACGCGCCGCAATAAGGCGCCACATTTTTGCGCAAAAATGCTGTGCTAAGTAGGGGTTATCGCTAACAGCCTGGGCCGTTTTATTGGTTTGGGTGCTGCGTAGTCTTCATCGCATCGGCGTATCGCTCGGACCCCGCGCCAAAGGGGGGGGGCAGATTAGCATGGCGTTAACGGGCTTGGCTTGTCGCCCGTCGCGTGGCTGTGCGGATTGTCTGGGCAGTGAAAGAAAGGTTGAATTATAAATTTGAACGCCTAAAGTTTACATGAGTAAAGAATTTGATGGCTACAGCATGCCTTGCTTGGGTGCTAACGCTGCCGCCATAGACAAACCGGACATGTTGGGACGCTGGATGAAGCCGAAAATCAATACGATGGAAGAGCTTTCAGAGGCGATCGGTGTGTCGCGCCCGACCTTGTCGCGCTATTTTCAAAGCCCCGACAGCGTGCGGGGCAAAACCTCGGAAAAGATCCGGCTGGGGCTGGAGCGCGTTGAATATGTACCAAATTTCTTTGCCACGCGGATGAACCGTAAGACCACCGGCATTATTGGAGTTATCATCCCGTATCTAAACGATCTTTTCTTTACCAAACTGTTGATGGCGATTGAAACCGCTGCGATGGAGGCGGGGTATACGGTTATCACCCAATGTTCGCATTCCGACCCCGCGATTGAGGCGCGTGCGGCTGAAACCTTAATGTCGATGAGCGTAGATGGTGCCTTGGTGGTGCCCTTGGGGGACCAAAGCGACCCGGAGGTGCAGCGCCGCATGGGCGCACGGCTGCCGTTTATGCTTGTGGACTCGCGTCCAAAGACGATGCCGGACGTTGATTTTGTGGGTACGGACCATAGGCAAAGCACTGGTTTAATTGCAGAATACCTGTGCCGCGTCGGCGGGCCGCCGATTTTTCTGGCCATGCCGCGCGTGAACTTTAACGCCATAGAGCGAGAGAATGCCTATATCGCCAAGCTAACCGAGCTTGGCCATAAACCCGAGGTGATCGGGGCCGAGTTGATCGATTCGCGCTGGCATTTTGAGGCGCATGGCGAGGCTGTTTTGGACCAGTACTTTTCGCATGGCGAGCATCTGGATCGTTCGATTCTGTGCGTAAATGACCGTGTGGCGATTGGCGCTTTGCGTGCTGCGGCGCGGCATGGGTTGGTGCCAGGGCGCATGGCAAAGGGCGGTTTGCGGATTGCTGGGCATGATGACTACCCGCTGTGCCCGTTTACGATACCCGCGCTTACAACTGTGGCGCAGAATGTCGAAGCTATTGGAAAAGCATCGGTTTCGCGGCTGGTCGAAATGATACGCGGGGAAGCTGGGGCAAATGAGACGCGGGTTCAGTTGTTTGATGGCGTTCTAAAATTGCGCGAGTCTGCTTGATTTCGAACGAATGCTGCTGCGCGGCAAAATTTTGTAGAATTTTTTTCTTGACGGAAGGTAAATTTCTCCGGTATCTTTTACACATGTAAAAAAACGGGAGGTCATTTACATGGCGATTAAACGCGCACTTCTTAACACGGCTGTTGGTCTTGGTTTGGCTGCTGGTTTTTCGGCTGCTGCAAGCGCTGAAACTCTGACAATTGCGACCGTAAACAACGGTGACATGGTTCGCATGCAGGGTCTCGCATCCGAATTCACCGCAGCAAACCCAGACATCACGCTTGAGTGGGTTACACTGGAAGAAAATGCTCTGCGTCAGAAAGTAACAACGGACATCGCCACAAAAGGCGGCCAGTTCGACATTATGACGATCGGCACATACGAAGTTCCGATCTGGGCAAAGCAAGGCTGGCTGACCTCATTGAACGACCTTCCTGCTGAGTGGGACAAGGGCGACCTGTTGCCTGCTATCTCGGGCGGTCTGTCGGTTGATGGTGAGCTCTATGCAGCACCATTCTACGGCGAAAGCTCGATGGTTATGTACCGCAAGGACTTGATGGAAAAAGCTGGCTTGACCATGCCAGATGCGCCGACTTGGGCGTTCATCAAAGAAGCTGCGATGAAGATGACCGACAAAGAAAACGAAGTTTATGGCATCTGTCTGCGCGGTAAAGCGGGCTGGGGCGAAAACATGGCGTTCTTGACTGCTATGTCCAACTCGTTTGGCGCAAAGTGGTTTGACGAAAAGTGGAACGCTCAATTCGACAGCAAGCCATGGGCTGACACGCTCGACTTCTATCTTGACCTGATGACCAACTACGGTCCTCCTGGTGCAGCAAACAACGGTTTCAACGAAAACTTGTCGTTGATGCAAACCGGCCATTGCGGCATGTGGATCGACGCAACTGTTGCGGCGTCCTTTGTATCGAACCCAAAAGACAGCCAAGTTGCTGATCAGATGGCTTATGCATTGGCACCCGACAACGGTTTGGGCAAGCGCGGCAACTGGCTCTGGGCGTGGTCCTTGGCCATCCCAACAAGCACAGACTCGCCAGAAGCTGCTAAAAAGTTCGTAGCTTGGGCAACCTCGAAAGAGTACACTGCGCTGGTTGCGTCCAAAGAAGGCTGGGCAAACGTGCCTCCAGGAACACGTACTTCGCTGTATGAAAACGCTGACTACTTGGCAGCTGCTCCATTCGCGCAAATGACTTTGGACAGCATCAATGCTGCTGACCCAACCAACCCATCGGTTGACCCAGTGCCTTACACAGGCGTTCAGTTCGTTGCTATTCCTGAATTCCAGGGCATCGCAACAGCAACTGGTCAGCAGTTCTCGGCTGCTTTGGCTGGTACGATCTCGGCAGCAGATGCGCTTAAGGCAGCACAAGATCTGACCGTGAAAGAAATGAAGGCAGCGGGCTACAACTAAGCCGCGCGCCCGATTTGTTGGGGCCGGCCGGCTTGGCTGGCCCCACTTTTTTTCAAAGCTTGCTTTGATGCATCTCGGTGTTACGCTGAGACTCCTTTCACCGCATTTGCAGGATGGCCCCAATGTCCACACAGCATTCCCGCTCTGCCGCGAAACTGATGATTGCACCCGCGACGTTCCTTTTGTTCGTCTGGATGCTAGTTCCGCTGGTCATGACAATTTACTATTCATTCCAACGTTATCGCTTGCTTACGCCGGATCGCCGCGGTTGGGCTGGTTTTGACAACTACGTCAACTTTATCGACAACCCCGCGTTCTGGAGCTCGATGGGCAACACGCTGTTGTTGGTGGGGGGCGTTCTGATCATCACCATCGTTTTTGGTATTTTGTTTGCGCTGCTGCTGGATATGCCAATGTTTGGCCAAGGGATCGTGCGGATTTTGGTGATTGCGCCGTTCTTTGTTATGCCGACCGTGTCTGCGCTGGTGTGGAAGAACTTTTTCATGAACCCTGTCAATGGGTTGTTCGCCTTTGCCGCCAAGGCGCTGGGGATGCAACCTTATGACTTTCTGTCTCAGGCGCCGCTGGCTTCGATCATCGGTATTGTTAGCTGGCAGTGGCTGCCGTTTGCAACGCTGATCCTTTTGACCGCAATCCAGAGCCTTGACAGTGAGCAGTTGGAAGCCGCCGAGATTGATGGCGCGCCGCCGCTGAGCCGCTTTTTCTATATCAAGCTGCCGCATCTTAGCCGTGCGATCACGGTTGTTATCTTGATCCAGACGATCTTTTTGCTGTCGGTTTTCGCCGAAATTCTGGTTACCACCAATGGCGGCCCGGGCACGGCAAGTACCAACCTGACCTATCTTGTTTACGCCAAAAGCTTGTTGTCATTTGACGTAGGCGCTGGTTCGGCAGGGGGTGTGATTGCGATCATTCTGGCCAATATTGTTGCCATCTTCTTGATGCGCGCAATCGGTAAAAACCTGGATTCCTAACCCTTAGCACATGGAGGACTACTGATGGCCCGTGCGATCTCTACTCGCCGCAAAATTGGCATCACCGCCCTAGCTTGGGCGCTGGGACTGCTGATTTTCTTTCCGATCCTTTGGACCTTTCTGACCAGCTTTAAATCCGAGGCTGACGCGATTGCCGATCCGCCTATTTTCCTGAACTTTCACTGGACGTTGGAAAACTACTTCGCCGTGCAGGAACGGTCGGACTACTTTAAACACTTTTGGAACTCGGTGGTTATTGCCGGCGGGTCCACCCTGTTGGGTCTGATTATCGCGGTGCCTGCCGCGTGGTCGATGGCCTTTGTGCCGGGCAAACACACCAAGGATATCTTGATGTGGATGCTGTCGACCAAGATGATGCCACCTGTGGGTGTGTTGATCCCGATCTATCTGATTTTCCGGTCTACCGGCTTGTTGGATAGCAAATTGGGCCTCGTCATCGTGATGACGCTGATCAACCTGCCGATCATCGTTTGGATGCTCTACACTTATTTCAAGGAAATTCCGGGCGAGATTTTGGAAGCGGCACGGATGGACGGCGCAGGTCTGCGCGAAGAAATCATCTATGTTTTGACGCCGATGGCCATTCCTGGCATCGCCTCGACCTTGCTGTTGAACGTGATCCTGGCATGGAATGAAGCGTTCTGGACGCTGAACCTTGCGGCCTCGAAAGCGGCCCCATTGACGACCTTTATTGCCGGTTATTCCAGCCCCGAAGGTCTGTTTTATGCCAAGCTGAGTGCGGCCTCGATCATGGCTATCGCACCAATTCTAATCATGGGCTGGTTCAGCCAAAAACAACTCGTCCGCGGTCTCACCTTCGGCGCAGTGAAATAAGGAGTTCAGACTATGGGACGTATTACTCTTGATAAAGTTGCAAAGCGGTTTGGCGACGTAGAGGTCATTCCGCCGCTGGATCTGACGATCGAAGAGGGCGAGTTTGTGGTGTTTGTTGGCCCGTCGGGTTGCGGCAAATCCACCCTTTTGCGCCTGATTGCGGGTCTGGAAGATGTGTCGGGCGGCCAGATCCGCATCGACGGCAAGGATGCGACGCTGACCCCACCGGCCAAGCGCGGCCTGGCGATGGTGTTCCAATCCTATGCGCTGTATCCGCATATGTCGGTGCGCAAAAACATCGCCTTCCCGCTGAAAATGGCAGGGATGGACCAAGCCGAGCAAAACCGCCGCATTGATAATGCTGCGAAAATTCTGAACCTGACCGATTACATCGACCGTAAACCCGGCCAGCTTTCGGGTGGTCAGCGTCAACGTGTGGCGATTGGCCGTGCTATTGTGCGCGAACCTGCAGCGTTCTTGTTTGACGAGCCTTTGTCGAACCTTGACGCGGCCTTGCGGGTTGGCATGCGTTTGGAAATCACCGAGCTGCACGCGCGTCTGAAAACCACGATGATCTATGTGACCCACGATCAGGTAGAAGCCATGACTATGGCCGATAAAATCGTGGTGCTGCGCGCCGGTCACATCGAACAGGTCGGCAGCCCGTTGGAACTGTATCGCAGCCCGCGCAACCTGTTTGTTGCTGGTTTCATCGGTTCGCCGAAAATGAATCTGATTCCAGGTGCCGAGGCCAAAAAGCACGGCGCCACCACTATCGGTATCCGTCCTGAACATATCGGCGTGTCGAAAACCGAAGGCGCATGGAAGGGCCGCGTTGGCGTTTCTGAGCACCTTGGGTCTGACACGTTCTTTTACGTGCATGACACCGGCCTTGTTGACGATATCACCGTCCGCGTTCCCGGTGAGTTTGAACTGAAATCCGGCGATACCGTATACCTCACCCCCGAAGCAGACAAAATCCACCGCTTCGACGACAAAGGCTTGCGGTTCGAATGAAACGGCTTGCTGGTAAATCCGCGCTTATCACTGGTTCCGCCCGTGGCATTGGGCGTGGATTTGCCGCAGCTTATATCCGCGAGGGCGCAACCGTCGCCATCGCGGATATTAACCTTGTGGCGGCGCAGGCCACGGCGGCCGAATTGGGCGAGGGCGCCTATGCCGTGCAGTTGGATGTGACCGATCAGGCCAGCATTGATGCAGGCATCGCGGCGGTCGTGGCGCAGGCAGGCAAGCTGGATATTTTGATCAACAACGCGGCGCTGTTTGACGCGTCCGAGACGGTCGACATTACCCGCGCCAGCTATGACAAGCTTTATGCGGTGAACGTGGCGGGCACTTTGTTCACCATGCAGGCCGCTGCAAAACAGATGATAAAACAAGGCCATGGCGGCAAGATCATCAACATGGCGTCCCAAGCGGGGCGGCGGGGCGAGTCCCTCGTGTTGGTTTATTGTTCCACCAAGGCGGCCGTCATTTCTATGACGCAATCGGCAGGGCTGAACCTGATCAAACATGGGATCAACGTCAATGCGATCGCGCCTGGCGTGGTGGATGGCGACCATTGGGACCATGTGGATGCGATGTTCGCCAAGCTTGAGGGTAAAGCCCCCGGTCAGAAAAAGGCCGAAGTGGCTGCAGGCGTGCCAGCGGGCCGCTTTGCTACACCGGATGACTTGACAGGGATGGCGGTTTTTCTCGCCTCGCCCGAGTCTGATTATATTCTGTCGCAGACGTATAACGTCGACGGCGGACAATGGATGAGTTGATAGGAAACGCAGATGAAATTGTCGAATGCCACTTTGGCCAGCCTGCCCGATACGGTTCGGGTGCCTACCTATGACCGTGCGGGTCTGACGCCGGGGATCGTGCATATCGGTCTGGGTAACTTTCACCGTGGCCATCAGGCGTGGTATTTGCACCGCTTGTTTGACCTTGGCCTTAACCATGATTGGGCGATCATCGGGGCAGGGGTGCGGGCCAATGACGCAGTGATGCGCGACAAGCTGTTGACCCAAGATTGCCTGACCACGTTGATCGAGCTTGACCCGTCAGGCAAGTCGTTTGAGGTGACAGGCTCGATGATCGATTTCGTGCCGATTGAAGATGGCAACGGCGCGTTGATCCGGCAAATGGCCGATCCCGCGATCCGTATTGTAGCGCTGACCGTGACCGAAGGCGGCTATTACATCAACCCGACCGATGGCAGCTTTAACGCGGGCCACGCCGATATTGCCTATGATGCGGCACATATGGATGCGCCAAAAACCGCCTTTGGTGCGATGGTTGCGGCGTTAAAGCTGCGCCGTGATGCGGGCATAGGCCCGTTCACCTGCCAAAGCTGCGATAACCTGCAAGGCAATGGCGCGATTTTGCGGCAAACAGTGGTGGGTCTTGCGCGTCTGTCTGATCCCGCGCTGGCCGACTGGATCAATGAAAACTGCACGTTCCCGAACTCGATGGTCGATTGCATCGTACCTGCGACCGGCCCGAATGAACTGGCCTTGGCACGCGACTTTGGCATTGAAGACGCGGCCCCCGTCACGCATGAAAACTTTCGCCAATGGGTGATCGAAGATGCCTTCTGCGCGGGCCGCCCTGATTGGGATAAGGTGGGTGCCACCTTTACCGACCATGTGCATGATTATGAAACCATGAAAATCCGCATTCTGAACGCGGGCCATCAGGTTATCGCCAACGCCGGTGATTTGATGTCGGTGGTCACGATTGCAGGCTGTATGGAGCATCCGGCCATTCGCGCGCTGTTCAACAAGGTTGAGAAAACCGAGATTGCGCCGCATGTGAAACCCGTCCCCGGCATGACGCCAGACGCCTATGTCGAGCTGATCGAGCGGCGGTTTTCGAACCCGTCGATCGTTGATACCACGCGGCGCGTGGCCTTTGACGGATCCTCCCGTCACCCCGGTTTCTTGCTGCCTTTGGTGCGCTCTGGTTTGGCGGCGGGTGTGCCTGTCGAAGGGCTTGCCTTGGTTGAGGCGATTTGGGCGCGGATGTGCGATGGCACGCGCGAAGATGGCACAGTGATCGAGCCTAACGACCCCTATTGGGACGCGCTACAAACTGCCGCCCGTGCAGCGAAAACGCGCCCGCAAGCATGGTTAGAGCAAAGCCATATTTACGGCGACTTGGCCGATGCGCCACGCTTTGCCGATGCGTTTGGCCGTGCGCTGACCAGCATTTGGCAAAAAGGCTGTGCGCCAACGATCATGGACTATTGCGCTAAGTAAGTGCCTACCAAGTGAATAATTGAAAAGGGCGTGGCTTATGACCACGCCCTTTTCAATTGGTAGGATAGTTTCGGCATTGGCCGCTTGCATGACGGATGATCCCGCCACGCAAGCGGCCAAGTCTTACCCGAGAACGATCAAAGCATGGCGTTTGCGGCCTGCGGTCAGTTTGACCGGGTTCGCCAGATCGGCGGCGGTGATCATTTGGCCGGCTTCGGTCACGGCCTCATCATTCAGCCGCGCGCCGCCCTCGGCGATCAGGCGTTTGGCGTCTTTGCCAGATTTCGCCAGACCCGATTTCACAAACAGCGACGAGACGGAAACCCCATCGGCTAGCTCTGCCGCAGTGACCGTAAAGGTTGGCAAGTCATCGCCGGTGCCGCCCTTTTCAAACACTTCGCGCGCCGTGGCTTCGGCCGCCGCCGCCGCATCTGCGCCGTGGCACAGCGTTGTCACCTCATTGGCGAGGATGGCTTTGGCGGCGTTGATCTCGGCCCCTTCGAGCGCGCCGAGGCGGTCGCATTCCTCGATCGGCAACTCGGTATAGAGTTTCAGGAAGCGGCCCACATCGGCGTCGGTGGTGTTGCGCCAGTATTGCCAAAATTCATAAGGGCTGAACATATCGGCGTTCAACCAAACGGCCCCCGACTGTGACTTGCCCATCTTTTTACCATCTGACGTCGTCAAAAGATGCGAGGTCAGGCCAAAGATCTGGTTGTCCAGCACACGGCGTGTAAGGTCGATACCGTTAACGATATTGCCCCATTGATCGCTGCCCCCCATTTGCAACAGGCAGCCGTAGCGGCGATTCAACTCAAGGAAATCATAGGCTTGCAAGATCATGTAGTTGAATTCAAGGAAGGACAGAGATTGCTCGCGGTCCAACCGTGATTTCACGCTTTCAAACGACAGCATGCGGTTGATCGAAAAGTGCCGCCCGATATCGCGCAAGAAATCGAGGTAGTTCAATTCGTCCAACCATTCGGCATTGTTCAGCATGATAGCATCGGTGTCACCCTCGCCAAAAGTGACGTACGAGGTAAACACCTTGCGGATGCCTGCGATATTTTCGTCAATTTGGGCTGGCGTCAGCAGCGGGCGCTCATCGGCGCGGAACGACGGATCGCCCACCTTGGTGGTGCCGCCGCCCATCAAGACAATCGGCTTACCGCCAGATTTTTGCAGCCAGCGCAGCATCATAATCTGGATCAGTGACCCAACATGCAGCGATTTTGCTGTGGCATCAAAGCCGATATAGCCGGGCAAGATGCCTTTGACCAAAGCTTCGTCCAACGCTTGATAGTCTGTGCAATCGGCCAAAAAGCCGCGCTCTATCATTACGCGCATGAATTCCGATTTTGCATGGTAGGTCATGGGGCTCTCGTGCTTTATAGTTCAGGTAATGCGCGTATAGCGGGGCGGCGGGGTGCCGTCAAAGGGGGCTTTAATGTTGAAGGCAGGATCGGTTTGGGCGCTGGGGGCAATGTCGGGCACATCGCTTGATGGCGTGGATGCGGCGATGGTGCTGACTGATGGGCACCGGATTCTGGAATTCGGGCCGACGGCCTATCGCGCCTATACGCCGACCCAGCGGGACTTGCTGCGTTCAGGCCTTGGGTTGTGGCAAGGCGATGACGGGGTAGAGGCGGTGGCCGAAGAGGTGGAGGCCGCCCATGCAGCCGTGTTGGGGATGTTTGACGGGGCCGAGATTGTTGGCTTTCATGGTCAAACCCTTGCGCATGACCCAAACGGGCGCGGCACGCATCAGGCGGGGTCGGGGGCGGTTTTGGCCGAGGTGTTGGGCCTGCCTGTGGTGTGGGATTTTCGCACGGCGGATGTTGAGATGGGCGGGCAGGGCGCGCCGCTGGCGCCATTTTTCCATTTTGCCTGTGCCAAGTTTATCGGGGCCGAGGCCCCTGTCGCGTTCTTGAACCTCGGCGGCGTTGGCAACCTGACATGGGTTGACCCACGCCATCATGCGCCTGAGGAGGCGGGGGCCTGTTTGGCTTTTGACACCGGCCCCGCGAATGCGCCGATCAATGATTTGGTTACGGCTCGGTTGGGGTTGGACCGTGATGAGGGTGGCGCCTTGGCGGCTGCGGGCGTGCCGGATGATATGATCGTGACGCAGTTCTTGGCGCATCCGTATTTCTATAAAATGCCGCCCAAGTCTTTGGACCGGAATGATTTTGCTGGGTTGAGTGCGGCTGTGGCGGGGCTATCCGATGCTGATGCGGCCGCGACGCTCACGGCAGCCGCAGCCGCCGCTGTGGCTAAAGGGGCCGAGCACTTCCCCGCGCCGGTATCACGGCTGTTGGTGGCAGGTGGTGGACGGCATAATGCGGCGTTGATGACGATGCTGGCCGATTTGATGCAATGCGAGGTGGTGCCGGTTGAGGCCGTGGGGCTGGACGGTGACATGCTAGAGGCGCAGGCCTTTGCCTATTTGGCAGTGCGGGTGGCGATGGGGCTGCCCACCTCTTGCCCCGGAACGACGAGCGTTCGTGCGGCGATTGGCGGCGGGCAGATCAGCCGACCTTAGGTTTGCGACCGCGAAACATGGCAATGCTGTACAGCACAAGTGCCGCCCATATCATTGGAAAGGCAATCATGCGTGGCAGGCCAAAGGGCTCGCCAAAGGCAAACACCGCGATAAGGAAAATCATCGTTGGCGCGACATATTGCATAATGCCAATGGTTGAGAGCCGCAGCAATTTCGCGCCGTTGGCGTAAAGCATCAGCGGGATAGCCGTAACCAAGCCGCAGCCGAACAAAAGGGCTGTGTCGGTGGCGTTCCCACTGAAAAAATGACTGTTTCCGGCGGTTTGGGCATAGATGATATAGGCAATCGCAAAGGGGGTTAGCAGCAAGATTTCTAGCGTGAAGCCTTGGTTGGGGCCTATGGGAAGTTGCTTTTTGAAATAAGCATAGAACCCCCAAGAGAGCGTGAGCGTCAGCGCCACAACGGGCAAGCGGCCAGCGCCAATGGTCAGCACAATTACGGCGACGGCAGCCAGAAAAACCGCGTATTTTTGCAGTTTGCTAAGCTGTTCTTTCAGCAGCACAGCGCCGAGGAATATGCTAAACAACGGGTTGATGTAGTAGCCGAGTGCGGCATCTAAAGCATGGCCTGCACCAATCGCCCAAACATAAACGCCCCAATTCAATGAGACCAAGATCGCCGTGACCGCTGCCATGCCCAGCATGCTTGGGGTGCGCAACGCAAGCTTAAGGTCAGCCGTGCGACCCTGCGCCGACAGGACGATTGCCGCGATTGGCAAAGACCACAGCACGCGGTGCGCAATCACCTCTTGCGGGGGAATATGGGAGAGCATTTTCATGTAAAGCGGCAAAAAGCCCCAAAACACATAGGCAGACATGGCAAAAAGAAAGCCTGCAAGGCTGTCTTGGTTCGTCGGGTTTTGTGAGTGCTGGGTCATGGACTTGGCGTAGCGCCATGTTGGCGGGCCGACCAGAGCCAATTTTGTGTCGGGTACATTTTGACGGCTTGGTCCTTGCTGAAAGGGCGAAGCCTTCGGCGAGGATATTTTTGAACAGATGAAGCGGTTGCGTGGTGCCCTGGCGGGCTGGATGGCCCGCCAAGGTCGTTGGTTTTAGCGTTTCAGGATCGAGCGGCCTGCAAATTCAGCAGTTTCGCCCAGCATTTCCTCAATCCGGATCAACTGGTTGTATTTCGCCAACCGGTCGGACCGTGCGAGCGAGCCGGTTTTGATTTGACCGCAGTTTGTGGCAACGGCCAGATCGGCGATCGTGGCGTCTTCGGTTTCGCCCGAGCGGTGCGACATTACGTTGGTAAAGCCAGCGCGGTGGGCCATTTCAACGGCTGCCAAAGTTTCGGTCAGCGTGCCGATTTGGTTTACCTTGACCAGCATCGAGTTGGCGCAGCCTTGGGCGATACCTTCGGCCAGACGGGCAGGGTTTGTCACGAACAAATCGTCGCCGACGAGTTGGATTTTGTTGCCGAGTTTTTCGGTCAACAGCTTCCAGCCAGCCCAGTCGTCTTCGGCCATGCCGTCTTCGATTGAGATGATCGGGTAGGCGTCGCACAATGCGGCGAGGTAATCGACGTTTTCGGCAGAGGTCAA
Source organism: Pseudorhodobacter sp. W20_MBD10_FR17 (assembly GCF_052119765.1). Classification (NCBI taxonomy): domain Bacteria; kingdom Pseudomonadati; phylum Pseudomonadota; class Alphaproteobacteria; order Rhodobacterales; family Paracoccaceae; genus Pseudorhodobacter; species Pseudorhodobacter sp. W20_MBD10_FR17. The sequence goes on from NZ_JBGQOQ010000014.1 coordinate 83,275, forward strand.
AGATTTGCCCTCGCCCTTCATTTCATACTTGCCGCCTTTGAAATACTCGGTCGAGGCGCAATCGAGGGCAAGGAACATATCCTCGCCGGGGCGGTAGCCTGCCTTTTCAATGGATTTAAGAATGAAATCAAGCGCGTCGCGGGTAGAGCTAAGATTTGGCGCGAAGCCGCCTTCGTCGCCGATCCCGGTCGAGAGGCCCGCATTGGACAGCTCTTTTTTCAGGGTGTGGAACACTTCGGACCCCATGCGCACGGCGTCACGGATGTTTTCCGCAGCCACGGGCATGATCATGAATTCCTGGATGTCGATTGGGTTGTCTGCATGTTCGCCGCCGTTGATGATGTTCATCATTGGCACGGGCAACATGCGGGCCGAGGTGCCGCCGACATAGCGGAACAACGGTTGGCCCGACACTTCGGCAGCCGCTTTGGCCACGGCCAGCGACACGCCAAGAATGGCGTTGGCGCCAAGGCGGGCCTTGTTTGGGGTGCCGTCAAGTTCGATCATGGTGCGGTCGATGCCGACCTGTTCCATCGCATCATAACCGACCAGCTCTTCGGCAAGCTCGCCGTTCACGGCTGCCACAGCCTCTAGCACACCTTTGCCCATGTAACGCGACTTGTCGCCATCGCGCTTTTCCACGGCTTCATGTGCGCCAGTCGAGGCACCCGACGGAACCGCCGCGCGGCCCATGACGCCGCTTTCGAGATAGACGTCAACTTCGACAGTTGGGTTGCCCCGGCTATCAAGAATTTCGCGTGCGTGGATATCGACGATTGTAGACATTTTGCCTCCGGCTTTATGGGGAAGTGCTTTCTCGGTTATGTCTTTACCTTGGGGGAGGTGGTTTGGGAAGGGCCGAGCAATGGAGTCAGGTTTTTGATTTTTTTACGGGCACGCCGAACAGCTCTAACCGGTGGCCTTTAAGCGTGTAGCCAAGGCGGGCGGCGATGCGCTCTTGCAACTCTTCGATCTCGGGGTCGACAAATTCGATGACCTCGCCGGAATGGAGGTCGATCAGGTGGTCGTGGTGGTCACGTTCAGCGTCTTCATAGCGGGCACGACCATCGCCAAACTCTAAACGTTCCAGAATGCCGGCTTCCTCAAACAGCTTTACGCTGCGGTAAACGGTGGCGATTGAAATGCGCGGATCAATCGCCGAGGCGCGGGTATAGAGTTCCTCGACATCGGGATGGTCCTCGGCGGCGCCAATCACTTGGGCGATGACACGACGCTGTTCGGTCATACGCAGGCCTTTGGCCTCGCAGCGCGCGATGATGTCTTTGGTCATGGTCTGGTGTCCCGGTTTTTTGTACCTCTATTTAGGCACAAAAAACCGCAGATTCCACCCGTTTGTGTTTGGCTTGGGCGTAAGCAGGGGCAGGCCTGCTTGGTTGTGACTGTCGTTGATCACGGGCGTTGATCACGGGCGTTGATCACGGGTTTGCCAAGCCCGCGCGCGCCTGCCCAAGGCCGCGTTGAACAGAATCGCAAATGCACAACATCGCACTGTAATTTTGAAAATTTGACCGACCGTCACATAGGGGCAACAGTGGCATGATCCTACTGTTGGCGTGCAGACTGGCCGATTCGGCGTAAATACAAGATATAGTAGCTTGGCCGGAATTGAGGCCGGTTCTGGGCTAGGGGTGGTAAATGTGCTAAACGCTTGGGGAAAGCGGCAACAGAGGCTAGGCCTCCATTGGGTTTAAAGGGCTTTAACGATTTATTAATGATTTTGGTGGTTGGTTTTGGAAATAGCGGTAACTGAAAAAAACCACCCACAGGCCGCGAAAAAACTGTGGAGAAAAGTGAAAAGGCCGTTGAACCACCCCGCGAAATACGACAGTTTGACGACAAGCAGCCAGTCAGCACTAGATATGGTAGCGCAAGGGGACGGTATTCAATATATGCGATCATGGTGCCATGTTGGCCTGTGGCGCGTGCTTTTCATTGAAAGGCGCGACCTGAAGACTTGTCTCAAATGTAAACAACGGGCGCCGAACGCCCGCAAATCGTCGGAGACGAGGCAAAATGAAGATCGAGCGGAAATTCACAGCTGAAGCAACTGGCGCCTATGGGGCGATGGATTTTACCACCACGGTGTCCGAGATCCGCAACCCTGATGGCAAGATCGTGTTTCGCAATGAGGCTGTTGAAGTGCCCTGCGGCTGGAGTCAGGTGGCCTCGGACGTGTTGGCGCAAAAATATTTCCGCAAAGCTGGCGTTCCGGCAAAACTGAAAGCAGTCAAGGAAAAGGGTATCCCTGAATTCCTCTGGCGGTCGGTTCCCGATGAGGCCGCTTTGGCAAAACTGCCCGAAGATCAACGGATTGTGGGCGAAACCTCGGCCAAACAGGTGTTTGACCGTTTGGCTGGCGCCTGGACTTATTGGGGCTGGAAGGGCGGCTATTTCACGACCGAGTCTGATGCCCGTGCCTATTATGACGAAATGCGCTACATGCTGGCCAACCAGATGGCCGCACCCAACAGCCCGCAGTGGTTTAACACCGGCCTGCATTGGGCTTACGGTATCGACGGCCCAAGCCAAGGCCACTACTATGTAGACTACCTGACTGGCGAATTGACCAAATCGACCAGCGCCTATGAACATCCGCAGCCGCATGCCTGCTTTATCCAATCGGTCGCCGATGACTTGGTGGGCGATGGCGGGATCATGGACCTGTGGGTGCGTGAAGCGCGTTTGTTTAAATACGGTTCGGGCACTGGCACCAACTTCTCGTCTTTGCGTGGGGCAGGGGAAAAGCTGTCGGGCGGCGGTAAATCGTCTGGCCTGATGGGGTTCTTGAAAATTGGTGATCGTGCGGCTGGCGCGATCAAATCGGGCGGCACCACACGCCGCGCGGCGAAAATGGTTATCGTTGACGCCGATCACCCCGATATCGAAGATTTCATCAATTGGAAGGTTATTGAGGAGCAAAAGGTCGCGTCAATCGTTGCCGGCTCGAAAATGCACGAGCAAAAGTTGAACGCGATTTTTGCGGCCATCAAGGCGTTTGATGGTTCGGCTGAAGGCGCGTATGAACCGTCTGCCAATGCGGGCCTGAAAACCGCGATCAAGGACGCGAAACGCGTCGCGATCCCCGAAACCTATATCAAGCGCGTGTTGGATTATGCCAAGCAGGGCCATACCAGCATTGAATTTGCGACCTACGATACCGATTGGGATTCTGAGGCCTATTCAAGCGTGTCGGGCCAAAACTCGAACAACTCGATCCGCGTGACGGATGCGTTTTTGCAAGCGATCAAGAACGATGGCAACTGGGATCTGCTTAACCGCAAAGATGGCTCGGTTTCCAAAACCATCAAGGCGCGCGATTTGTGGTCGCAAGTGGGCCATGCTGCATGGGCCTGTGCCGATCCGGGTATTCAGTTCCATGATTCTGTAAACGCTTGGCACACATGTCCCGAAGATGGCGCGATCCGCGGGTCGAACCCGTGTTCCGAATATATGTTCCTGGATGATACCGCCTGTAACCTTGCCTCGATGAACCTGCTGACGTTCTTTAATGACGGCCAGTTTGATTCTGCTGCCTATATCCACGCCTCACGGCTGTGGACCGTGACGTTGGAAATCTCGGTGATGATGGCGCAGTTTCCATCGAAAGAGATTGCGCAAAAATCGTATGATTTCCGTACGTTGGGTCTTGGCTATGCCAATATCGGCGGCTTGCTGATGAACATGGGCTTTGGGTACGACTCGGATGAAGGCCGCGCGCTCTGTGGTGCGTTGACTGCCCTGATGACAGGCGTGGCCTATGCGACGAGCGCCGAAATGGCTGGCGAATTGGGGGCGTTTTCGGGCTATGGCCGCAACCGCGAACATATGCTGCGGGTCATCCGCAACCATCGTGCTGCCGCGCATGGCACGGGCGACTATGTGGGTGTGAACGTCAATCCCGTTGCTTTGGATCAAGTGAATTGCCCCGATGCGACGCTGGTATCCTTGGCCAAGCAGGCGTGGGACGAGGCGCTGGCTTTGGGTGAGGTGCACGGCTTCCGCAACGCGCAAACCACGGTGATTGCGCCGACGGGCACCATTGGCTTGGTGATGGATTGTGACACAACCGGCATCGAGCCTGACTTTGCGCTGGTGAAGTTCAAGAAACTGGCTGGCGGCGGCTATTTCAAGATTATCAACCAATCGGTACCTGCGGCGCTGGAAAAGCTGGGCTATGGCTCGGCGCAGATTTCCGAGATTGTGGCCTATGCGGTGGGCCACGGGTCGCTTGGCAATTGCCCCGGCATCAACCACACATCGTTGGTCGGCCACGGTTTCGGTCCGCGTGAGATTGAAAAGGTTGAGGGCGCTTTGGCCTCGGCCTTTGACATCCGCTTTGTGTTTAACCAATGGACGCTGGGCGAAGATTTCTGCAAAAAAACGCTGGGCATTCCTACCGAAAAGCTGTCCGACCCAACCTTTGATTTACTGCGCCACCTCGGCTTTACACGCGCGCAGATTGAACAAGCGAACGAGCATATTTGCGGCACCATGACGCTGGAAGGTGCGCCCTTCCTTGCGCCTGCGCATTATTCGGTGTTCGATTGTGCCAATGCTTGTGGTAAAAAAGGTAAGCGTTATCTGTCGGTTGACAGCCATATCTACATGATGGCCGCCGCGCAGTCGTTCATCTCGGGTGCGATCTCAAAAACGATCAACATGCCGAACTCGGCCACCATCCCGGAAACGCTAGCCGCGTATGAGCTGTCGCATAGCCTCGGCATCAAGGCGAACGCGTTGTACCGTGACGGATCAAAACTGTCGCAGCCATTGGCCTCGGCCTTGGTTGAAGATGATGATGAGGCCGAAGATATCCTGATCAATGGTTCCGACCAAGAAAAGGCCATCGTTCTGGCAGAAAAGATTGTGGAAAAGGTGATTATCAAAGAGATCATCAAATCGCACCGCGAAAAGCTGCCCGAGCGCCGCAAAGGCTATACCCAAAAGGCGGTTGTTGGGGGCCACAAAGTGTACCTGCGCACCGGCGAATACAAAGACGGCCAGCTGGGTGAGATTTTCATCGACATGCACAAAGAGGGTGCGGGCTTTCGCGCCATGATGAACAACTTTGCGATCGCCGTGTCGGTTGGTCTGCAATACGGCGTGCCGTTGGAAGAGTTTGTCGAGGCGTTTACCTTTACCAAGTTCGAGCCTGCCGGCATGGTACAAGGCAACGACAGCATCAAAAACGCGACGTCGATCCTCGACTATATATTCCGCGAGCTGGCTGTTTCCTACTTGGACCGCACCGATTTGGCGCATGTCAAACCGCAAGGGGCGACGTTCGACGACCTCGGTGGCGGCGTGGGCGAAGGCAAGCGCAATATCAACCCTCTGGACGATGCAGCGGCAAGCCGTGGGCTTGAAGTGCTGCGTCAGATTTCTTCAACCGGCTATCTGCGCAAGCGTTTGCCGCAAGAGTTGACGGTGTTGCAAGGTGGGATCAATGCGGCTGTGAGGTCTGGAATGGACCCGGTATCGGCACTGAACACTCTGGTCCCGCAAACCGCACAAGCGGTAGCGGCATCTTCGACCGCTATTTCAAGCGGTGCAGTGTCGATGGACGCCCGTGTGAAAGCAAAGATGCAAGGCTATGAAGGCGAGGCTTGCGGCGAATGCGGTAACTACACGCTGGTCCGCAACGGCACCTGCATGAAGTGCAACACCTGCGGCGGGACGTCTGGCTGTAGCTGATATAAATTGAGGTTCTGTATGTAGGACGAGGCATAGTTAAGACAAATTTGCTCGTTTTCCACTGATGTGAGAAGCCGTAATTTCGTACGAATTTCAAAATTACGGCAAAACACCTGTCAAGATAAATTTTGGCGGAGGTCATGGGGATGCCATGGTTTTCGTTAACTTTCAGTGACTTGAGGGGGTGTATTTTTGGCCCGTGGAATTGGCTCCTAAATTTCCCGCGAAAATTACCTGCAAGCCCCCACATTCAGAGCAAGACGATCTGCGCTGAATGTGGGTGAGATGGTGGCAATTGCAAATCGCTTCGACTGCTCCTTGCAGCGGTCCCTTATCTTTGCGACACCTCTATCTGGTCTGTTCCGTCAGGCTTTCAGATAGGGATCAGAATGAAACTGCCTTTCAGCACCTGTTTGAACGATGACGAATCGGCAACGTCCTTCGCGTCGCGACTTGCTTGGGTCAACGGTGTTCCGAGCATTGTAGATCTGTTTACAGACGCGCGCCTCTCGCTCGCGGATTTCCTGAAAGGGGATCGGTCGGTCCTAATAGGACTTGCCGCCCTCGGGGATGTACCGGTTCAGCGATTAACACACCGCGCCTTCATCCTGAAAGGCAAGTCATCGTTTGAAATCGCAGGCCATGAAATTGGCCAGCACAACCTCCTTCGCGGCATTCACCGTATCTGCCCGGCCTGCTTTCGGGCTGATACGGGAGGGCATATCGCGGAACAAACCCTTCCCAACGCTTACGGCCGTATTCTTTGGTCATTAGCCTCTGCACGGGTATGTCCCATTCACCATCTGCGGTTGATTGCGCCACCGGAGGACGCCATCACGCATGAATTCTTGCAATCCTGGGTGCCATGGCTCTCGGAGATTTTGGCCGGGGAGCTTGATGAAGCCGTCCCTGAAGGGGGGGCCTTTGAGGCGCATGTCGCTTTGCGATTGGCGGGCGCACGGACCACCAGTTGGGCCAGCGACTTTCCGATCGATGCCTTGGGGGCGGCCTGCGAGATGCTGGGCGTATCGCGCAGTTTTGGCAAAGAAATGACATTGGGTGCCCTGACGCAAATGCAGCTTGCCACAGCAACGTCGGTGGGTTTTGCTTTATTGGATCAGGGAGCGGGCGCCCTTAGCGCTTATTTTGAAACCCTGCGCTGCCAATCGGGTACCCCGCAGGATAGGCCACAATCCCGCTATGGCCGAATTTATGACTGGTTGAAACGCGGTGCCGGGAGTGGACCCGCTTTTGCCCCTATTCGTGACCTGCTGCGGGATCATATCCTTCAAACTTGGCCATTAGGACCGGGTGAACAAGCTTTGGATTTTCGGGTTGTGGAGCGGCGGCTGCATTCGATCCGCACCGCTGCCAAAACCTACGGCCTTCATCCCAAACGTTTGCGCCGGATTTTGATGGATGCTGCGGTTATATCTGAAACCGATGCGCCCGATGCCGAAGTTATTTTTCGTGCGTCGGATGTGGGGGATATGCTTGAGCAGGCCAGCGCGGCGGTGAGCCTTGCCTCTGCCCAAAAGCGCCTTGCAATGACCCGCAGTCAAATGGAAACGCTGATCCGTGCTGGCCTTTTGAAACCGGGCGAGGGAGGGGATGCCGCGCGCCCACGGTTTACCGAAGCCAGCATACAGCATTGGTCGGACTTTTTTGCGTCATTCCCTCCCGCCGGGCCCTATCATTCCCTTACAAGCATCGCAGATGCTGCGCGCAGTTTGGGCACATCAACAGATATAATTCTCAAGCTGGTCATCGATCAGCGTTTAGGAACCGTACAAAGGGCAAATGGGTTGAATGGCTTTGCCCGCCTATTGATTAATCAGGGCGAAGCCGCAACGCTCCTTACTGTAACCAGAGGCGTGGGCACGTCTCAGAGCTTATCCTCCTTGGCCGCAGCAATTCGGATAAGCCCTAAAGTGCTGCGGATGTTGGCTGAAGCGGGATATTTCACGCTGATCGAGTGCATCGATGCCAGAACCAATCAACCTGTGACCCGCGTTTCGGATGAAGACGTCACACAGTTTAGCACCGACTATATCTCACTTCGCAAATTTGTCGGATCAAGCAGGCGGTCTCAATTTGTCAAACGGGATCTTCTGGCGCGGGAAATTCGGCCCGTCTTTACCTGTCCGGAACAGAAAGAGTTTCTCTATCGACGAGGGGATATTGAGTGAGATTAAGCGCTGCTTCGCCCGTTTAGGTGATGCTTGCCCGTACAAGAACAACGCCCGCCCTAATCCCTGCCGCGTGCAGCTCGTGGCAATTGGCAGGTTTGAGCTCACCACGTCCGATGTTTAGCTTGGTGCCCTTCACGAAAGGCGGAAAGTGTGCATTCGCTGCAAGTGCGAGCCTGCCGTGCGTCGATGGCGACAGCTGACATTCACGCAGCCAAGG
>NZ_JBGQOQ010000015.1:0-90713 GCF_052119765.1 Pseudorhodobacter sp. W20_MBD10_FR17
GGCGCGGTTGACGGGGCTCGAACCCGCGACCCCCGGCGTGACAGGCCGGTACTCTAACCAACTGAGCTACAACCGCGCATTTTTAATTCACGTTCAGGCAGGCGGATGGCTGGCGCGGTTGACGGGGCTCGAACCCGCGACCCCCGGCGTGACAGGCCGGTACTCTAACCAACTGAGCTACAACCGCGTATGCCATCCGAGCCTGCCCGAACGTGTGGGGGTATTACGGTGGGGCGCAGGCGGCGTCAAGCGGCCAATGTTGTTTTTTCGCCCCTTGAGGCAGGAATATTTCCAAGCCGTTGGTAAAGGTGGATTTTCGCCCCTGAATGCCACGGGCTGGACGCATAAACATGATCAGCTGAGCGATATAGCGGTAGCCGCCCCCCTTCATGATTGGGGAATAGCATCGGTAAGCTGTTGACCTGTGAAGGCTGTTTGCAGCCAGTGACGCCAGCGACCGCACAGGCAAAACGCATATGAGAAGCCAGCGCTACCCAAAGGCACGCTGGCCTACATATTTTCGATAATTGAAAAAATGGTGGGTCGTGACGGGCTCGAACCGCCGACATCTTCGGTGTAAACGAAGCGCTCTACCAACTGAGCTAACAACCCGTTGGCGGTGGAATAGCCGATGATTCCGCGGGGTGCAAGAGGGCTTTTCAGCATTTTTTCAAAGAAATGAATTTTGCTGCGTTAGACGGCGCAACAGATTGCAAATGCTGGTAAACAGCGCCATTCCTAACGCTATATAAAAAAGGGGAAAGCGATGATTATTGGCCATATCGGGGTGCGCAAAGGGTCAAAAGGCGTGCCGGGAAAAAATTTTCGCAAGGTCTGTGGCAAGCCCTTGATGGATTGGTCGCTGGATCAGCTTTTTGCCGATCCGCAGGTCGATGCGGTCGTGGTTTCAACCGATGATGAGGAAATGTACGAACATGCGGTGCGCCGTGGCGCTCTGGAAATCGGGCTGCGCCCTGCGCATTTGGCCACCGATACGGCGGGCAAGTTTCATGTCTGGCAGCACGCGTTGGGGGTAACCGAGGCGATCACCGGCCCTGCGACGGCGTTTCTCGATCTGGATTGCACCTCCCCGCTGCGCCTGCCCCAGGATATCACCGATGCGCTGGCGCTATTTGCGGCCGAGCAACCCGATATGGTGATGTCATGCTGCGAGGCGCGCAAGAACCCCTATTTCAACCTTGTAGAGCCGGACGAAAGTGGCGCACTTCATGTGTCAAAACCCCTGCCCGGCCGTGTTTTGGCGCGTCAGCAAGCGCCTGTGGTCTATGAGCATGTGGGCGTGGTCTATGTGGTTGCCCCCGATTATCTGCGCCGCGCCGAGGGTCTGTATGACGGGCGGGTGATTCCCTATGTTCTGTCGGCCGAGCGGTGCCACGATATCGACAGCCCGTTCGACCTTAAGATCGTCGAGTTTTTGTTACAGCAGCAGATTGATGCAGGGCTTAAGGCCTAAGCTTGGCAATACCGGCCAATGTGCGCTGCGTGGCGCCTGCATGGGCGGCAAAGAACGCGTCGATTTGCGCGGGCGTCGGGTCGTCACGCGCAATTAGGGCGGCGGCAAGGGCTGTAGCATCGGGGACAGATTTTGCCACGCCTGCGGCCTCTGCCTCGACAAACGGATATTCGATGGTAAAGGTTTCGGGCCCCACCAGAACAGGTTTTTTCAAGGCCAAAGGCTCGATAATATTATGCGCGCCTTTGGCGTTAAAACCGCCGCCGACGACGACTCGGGTTCCCATCGCAAGGTAGAAATACATCTCGCCAAGACTATCGCCGTAAAACACGTCGATATCTGCGGGCAATCTGCCGGAAAGGTCGGGGCCAAGCGTGGATGACCGGCGGGCAATGCGCAGACCAGCGGCTGTTAGCTGCTCCGCGACCTCTTCAAAACGTTCGGGGCGGCGGGGAACATAGACGAAAAGCGTGTCACGCACGGCCTGCACCGCCTTGATTACGCTGATATATCCAGCATCCTCGCCCTCAATCGCGCTGGCAATCACCACCACATCGCGCATGGGTTTCAACGCCCTACCCGCCGCGATTTGGGCCTGTGGCAAAGGCTGATCAAAGCGCAGCTCGCCCGTGACCTGAATGTTTTTCACCCCTACCGAGCCAAAGCGCGTGGCTTGCAGATCGGATTTCACCAAAGCACCGGCAAAGCCCTGCATAATCTGCGCGCGCAGGCCGGTTTTGGTATCGCGGGCATAGCTTTTGCTGGGGTATTGCGCGTTGCACATGAACAGAGGCACGCCCTTGGCACGACATGCCATAATCATGCGCGGCCAAATCTCAATTTCCATTACCAGCCCGTATTTTGGCTTGAAGGCCTTGAAAAAGCTACGAAAACACAGGCCGATCTCAAACGGGACCCAGACCACGCTGACCTGCCCCGCAGCAATCGCCGCAGCGAAAACACGGGTCGATTCGCGCCGACCTGCAGGGGTGAAATGGGTGATGACCACCCTTTCGCCCTGCCCCAGCAGCGCGTTGATCAGCGGCACAGCCGAGCGCAATTCGCCCAGAGACACCGCATGCACCCAAACGCTGTCTGGTTGTGACGTGTTGTAAAACCCGAAACGCTCGGCGATATGGCTGCGGTAATCGGGGTCTTTGCGCCCGCGCCGCCAAAGGTAGGCCAACACCGCAGGCCAAGCCATAAGCCACAGCACGCCATAGCACGCCAGTGCCAAGCGAAGCTTGGTTGACGGAAATCTAGTCACGCAGCATTCCCAAAAGTTCACCTGCCAAATCATCCAACGGGGCTGCGCGCCGCACAAGCGATTGCCCGCGCAAGCCCAATTGCACCAGATCGGCGCTTTGTAATGCCGAGGCAAGTGCGGCCGAATCGGCCACTTCACGCGCAGCACCTGCAACATGCAACGCGGCGTAATCGGCGGTGAAATTACCAACGCGCGGCCCGTGCAACACGGCACAGCCCAAGGCGGCGGCCTCCCACGGGTTATGCCCCTGAATCGCGCCAAAGCTGCCACCGATCAAGGCGGCGCTGGCCAGCCGGTACCACAGGCCCAGCTCGCCAAAGCTATCGGCAAGATAAATGGGGGCAACCATCTGATCGGGGTCCGCGCTGCGCCGCACGAACGGCATCGGAACCGCAACGTTGCGTTTAGGGTCGCGGGGAACAAGCACCAACAGCCAGCTTGGATCGGCCGCAAACAGGGTTTGCTGGGCAGCCTCGGCAATGCTCTCATCCTCAATATGCGTTGAGGCAGCGACCCAAACCTTGCGGGCCTTGAACATGTTTTGCATGCGCGACAGCTCGGTCGCATTGGCCTGAAGCATCGGTGCTGTGCATTTTAATGAGGCCATAACCGCTACGTCCGACGCGCCCAAAGCCTGCAAATGCGCAGCACTGGCCGCGTCTTGGGCGATAATGCGTTGAAACCTTGGCAGCACGTCACGGTATATCGCTTTGATAATACCGCGTTTTTGCGCCGATTCTGCGGTGATACGTGCGTTCAGCAGCACCAAGGGAATGCCGCGTTGATCGCAGGCATGCACGGCGTTTGGCCAAATTTCTTGCTCGGCCCAAATGGACAGATCGGGCTGCCAATGATCCAAAAACCGCGCGACATAGGTCGGCGCGTCCAACGGCAAATATTGATGAATGGTGCGCGCAGGCAGGTTCGTCGCAATCACCTGCGCCGAGGACCGCGCCGAAGAGGTGATCAGAAAATGTGCGTCAGGATCGGCGCGCCCCATCGCCTCAATCAATCCACGCAGGGCCATCACTTCGCCCAAACCCACGGCATTCAGCCAGATCAGCCGCCCTTGGGGCCGCGCCTGCCCCGCCTGCCCCAGCTTTTCTTGCCACCGCGCGGCATCTTCGCGCCCCTTTCGCAGCCGGTTTTTCAGGTGAAACGAAGCCAGCGGCGCAAGCGCTTGGGTCAGCAGCCGGTAGTTGCGCAGCGATTTGCTTTCGGGTGTGGTGATAACGGCTGGTAAATTATTCATTGTCTTGAAACTCTTTTTGCAGGCCGCGCGCCCAAAAACCGGGATCATTCAGCACCGCAACAAACCGCTGGGCGGATGCACCAGACCCGAAACCTTCGTGGCGCAGGTGCGTTTTGCCCCAGTCTTGTGCCAGAAATTTTGCGATTTTGGCGCTTTCGCCCGCATCGGCAAAGGTGATCGAGGGTGCATCAGCGCGGTTGTGTTGGCGTGTGCCGATATCTAGCGACGGAATGCCCAAAAACGGCGCCTCGCGCACACCAGCCGAGGAATTGCCCACCATGCAGGCCGCATTTTTCATCAACTCGGAAAAATGCGCAAACCGCATCGAGGGGATGAGCCGGAAGCGATCTTTGGGCAAAGCGTTGATGACGCTAAAGATATCTTCGGAACCCGGATCATTATTCGGCGCGATCAATACGAAATTGCGCCCCGATACCTCTAGCGCGCCATAAAGGGCCCGCGCCTGCGCCCCCATCGTCGCCTGCTCGGACGTGACAGGGTGAAACACAGCGATTCCATAGTCTTGAAAGGCTATGCCATAGCGGGAACGCACCTCATCTATCGTCACACCACTGGGCTGCGAGTGGAAATCCAGCTCGGGCGAGCCGATGACATGCACCGCCGCCGCAGGTTCGCCCAAGGCCATGACGCGCCGCGCCGCTGAGTCCGAACTGACAAAATGCGCCGTCGCCAGCTTGGTATTACAATGGCGAAAAACCTCGTCAATCGTGCCCGAAACCTCACCGCCCTCAATATGCCCCGAGCGGATGTAATTGGTGGCCGCGACCAGCGTGCAGGCCAAAGCCTCGACCCGATCACCATGGGTGATAATCAGGTCAGGCTTGGTTTCGGTGATGAAATCAGAAAATCCCATCACGGTTTTGGCCAGCACCATATCTTGCGGATCGCCAGGGCGCTGGTTCAAAAACTCATGCACAGCAACACCTTGCATGCGCTGCACCTCCAGCTTGGTCAGCCCGTAGCGCGCCATCATATGCATGCCCGTGACATAGAACGACACCGCAAACCCGGCATCGCGCGCGGCGATTGCAAGGGGTTCCAACTTACCAAAATCGGCCCGTGTTCCCGTGACGAAAAGTAATGTGCGCGTCATAGATTGGCCTTTTTTCAACTTAACACTCTGCATCGCATTTGCCCCGAACCTTACGATAGATCGCCGCGTCGGTGGCTGCCCTCTTACGCCAAATCAGCCCATTTCAACTGGGTATTGCGCGTCACCGCTCGCGTTAGGCGTTTGCCCACCACCTTATCAAACTCATAGCCCGCAATTTCGCCTGAACCGGGACGACGGGCCCAAATATCAGATTCGGCAATCACATGGCCTTCGGGCAAATCGCGGTCTGCGACCACACTTGCACGGGCAAACCGGTACACCGGCTCTTCGGCCTCGGTCCGTTGTTTGGGATTGTGCAGCGCGATGTGGATTTCCTTTGACCGGTCAATCAGGAATTTCAATTCCACAGGGTCCATCGAATTGATGATATCGGGGCCTTTGCGGTAGCGGCTGTCAGTGTAGTGGCGCTCTAGAATACAGGCGCCCAAAGCCACCGAAGCCAGCGCCATTTCAGGCCCAATCGAATGGTCTGAAAAGCCGACAACGGCACGCGGGAACGCGGCCTTTAGGTCGGTAACCCCCTGCAACGATACAATTTCTGGCGGGCTGGGGTACAGGTTCGTACATTCCAGCAACGCGTAATCCACGCCCGCTGCATCCAAAATCGCCACGCTTGCACGCACGGATTCGATGCTTTGCATACCGGTAGACATAATGATCGGCTTGCCGAACCGCGCGATATGGCGGATCAGCGGCAGGTTATCGGCCTCACCCGAGCCGATTTTATAGGCGGCAACATCCAGCGTTTCCAGAAAATCTGCGGCCGCGCGACTGAAGGGCGTGGACAAATAGATCATCCCGAGGCTCTCGGTATAGGCCTTTAGCGCGCGCTCGTCGTCCAACGACAGCGCACAAGCCTCCATCACATGCCAGATCGACACATCGGCATTGGGCGGAAAGATCGACTTCGCCTCATCCGTCATCTCATCTTCAAGGATATGTGTCTGATGCTTGATACACTCGCAGCCAGAAAGCGCGGCCAGCCGCACCATTTCTTTAGCCACCTCAAGGCTGCCGCCATGATTGATGCCGATTTCGGCGATCACGAGGGGCGGATGATTGGGGCCAATGCTGCGATTGCCGATTTTCATAGCTCTATCCTTCTGCGTTTGCCGCCTTGTAGCCTGAACAAAGTTGCGCGCCTAGACCGGCTTTAGCCCAGCCCGAAAGCGCTGCATGTTTGCGCGATACCTTGCCGCCGAATTCAGCAGCTTTTCTTGCGCCTCGGCATCCAATGTGCGCACCACTTTGCCCGGTGCGCCCATGACCAAACTGCCGTCAGGGATCACTTTGCCCTCGGTTATCAGCGCCCCTGCCCCGATCAGACAGCCTTTGCCGATCTGCGCGCCGTTCAGCACAATAGCGCCCATTCCGATCAGCGACCCTTCGCCGATGATACAGCCGTGCAGCATCACTTTATGGCCGATCGTACAATTCGCACCGATGACAAGCGGGGTGCCGGGGTCAGTATGCAACACGCAGTTTTCCTGAATATTGCTGTTTTCGCCCACGCGGATTTCTTCATTGTCGCCCCGCAAAGTGGACCCGAACCAGACACTCGCCCCCGCTTCCAACACGACCTTGCCAATCAAATTGGCATCATCCGCCACCCAAGTCTCGGCGTGAATTTCGGGGGCAATACTGTCCAAAGCATAGATCATCGTGTTTCAAACTCCTGATTTAGCCCGCGCACAAAACTGGAAAGCTGCGGCTGGCGATCACGGCGCAGGCGCTCGGCCTCAAGGATTGTGCGCAGTTGGGTAAAGGTTTGGTCCAGTTCTCGGTTGGTCAAAACATAGTCATATTCGGCCCAATGGCTGATTTCAGACTGCGATTTTGACATGCGGCCTGCAATAATCTCATCACTGTCTTGCGCACGGCCACGCAGGCGGCGTTCCAGCTCGGCAATCGACGGCGGCAGCACGAAAATTGACACCACATCGCGGCCAAGTGACGAGTTGCGGATTTGCTGGCCGCCTTGCCAATCAATATCAAACAGCGTGTCGCGGCCCTCGGCCATCGCCGACTCGACCGGGCCTTTGGGCGAGCCGTAGAAATTGGTGAACACCTCGGCATGTTCCAACATTTCACCCGCCGCAATCATCGCCTCAAACTGCGCACGACTGCGGAAATAGTATTCACGCCCGTCCTGCTCACCCGCACGCGGCGCACGGGTTGTGGCCGAAACAGAAAAGCGCAGGCTCGGGTCCCATTCCATCAGCATTTTGGCCAGTGTTGATTTTCCGGCCCCCGAAGGCGACGACAGGATAAGCAAAAGGCCACGGCGGTTGGGTGTATCAGGCATCTTTATTCCACGTTTTGTACTTGTTCGCGCATCTGATCAATCACGGCCTTAAGGTCAAGTCCAACCCGTGTCAGCGCCACAGCTTGCGCCTTGGAACACAGTGTATTGGCCTCACGCATAAACTCTTGGGTCAAGAAATCAAGCTTGCGCCCGAAAGGCCCATCCGCCGCCAGCAAGCTGCGCGCAGCCTGAACATGGGCACGCAGGCGGTCCAACTCCTCGGTGATATCGGCCTTTACAGCCAGCAAGGCCAGCTCCTGCTCGATCCGTTTTTCATCTAAATTATCAGCGGCTTGCAGCAGTTTTTTAACATTTTCTTTTAAGGTATCCGCGACCGTATCGCGCCGCGCCTCGGCAATAGTTGCGGCGTCCGTGACCAAAGCGTCAATC
Source organism: Pseudorhodobacter sp. W20_MBD10_FR17 (assembly GCF_052119765.1). NCBI lineage: Bacteria > Pseudomonadati > Pseudomonadota > Alphaproteobacteria > Rhodobacterales > Paracoccaceae > Pseudorhodobacter > Pseudorhodobacter sp. W20_MBD10_FR17. The sequence goes on from NZ_JBGQOQ010000015.1 coordinate 7,824, forward strand.
TGGTCAAGCTGGCCAAAGATAACGCGGTGCAACGCCTTGCCCTCCTCCACCCGCATCACGATCAGATCGGCAAGCAGGCCATGAAAATCCGCAACCAGCGCAGCAGCAAGCGGGGCGGTGTCGGTGTCATCGCCCACCTGCTCCATCACGCCACGCAGCGACAAAACGTCGGCCTGACTGGCCTGTGCCAGCGTGATGCCGTTGTCCATCGCCACGGCCTCTAGCTCGGCCAACATCGCAAGCGCCGAAGCAAGCGCCGCGGGGTTCAGCCGCATCGGGGCGTCCCCGCCCGCCTCACGGCTTACTTTCAACGTCAGGCTGACATTTCCGCGGTCCAGCCCCTTGCCCAAAAGCGCGCGCAGCTGCGGCTCTAACCCGTCGATCCAATCCGGTACGCGCAGCCGCAGATCCAGCCCCTTGCCATTGACCGAACGCAAATCCCACGCCCAAGCATGCGCCCCGAACTGCCCGCGCCGCGTGGCAAACCCTGTCATTGAGTGCGTCATATCCAAAATCCTCGACTACGTTTCGCGCAACGCGCGCCCTGTAGGGCAAGCATTTACCATTTATACAGATTCTTCACTAAATGCAGCCTGTATTATGTATGTTAAGAATTGAGTAACACATCTTGCACTACCGTTAACCATGTCATTCCCTAGGAAAAGGATGAGAGGGGGCCCGGCCAGAGCAAGACATTGCAGCAAGTAAAGGTCCGCGGCACTGGCGGCCATATGGTAAGTAACATGACGATATCGAATGACGAGACTGACAGCGCATTTCCCAAACGTGACGATCCTTTGGTGTTGGTCCGCGCCTATTGGGAGGCGTTGCGCCAGACGGGCGAGATTCCGTTTCGCACCGATATTAACCCGCGCGGCATAGAGCAGATTTTGTCGAGCACGTTCCTGATAGAGCGAGTCGCCCCAGGCATGGCACGTTTTCGGATTGCGGGGATGGATTTTTCCGATCTGATGGGGATGGAAGTGCGTGGCCTGCCCCTGTCGGCGGTCTTTGTACCCGATGCCCGCGCCGCCCTGACCAGCAAGCTGGAACAGGTATTCCATGGCCCCGCGATTCTGGAAATGACGCTGCAAGCAAGCGGCGGATTGCTAAAACCGAACCTGACCTCACGCATGTTGGTGATGCCGTTGCGCGATGCCCGCGGGCAGACGAACCTTGCGTTGGGATGCTTGGCACTGAAAGGTAAGATAGGCCGCAGCCCGCGCCGCTTTGCGATTTCCGATTGCCAAGTCAGCCCGCTGCTCCGCCCCGTAAACCGCCCCGCCCGCGCGCCAGAAAAGGCACCCGCGACGGGATTCGCCCCACGGGTCATTTCAAACGACACCCCCAAAGAGTTTGCCGAACCTGCCACCGATTTTAAGCCGCACTATTTGCGGTTGGTGGAATAACCCACGTCACTGGCTAAATGGCGCAGATGAAACGGCATTAAAAAAGGGCACCACTTGGTGCCCTTTTTCGATAATCAGAACCGCAGCCAGGTCAAGCCGTCAGATCAAAGTGCGACCCGACGTTCCGCCAAACGGGTTTTTGACAGCTCTTCGGCCACCAAGAACGCCAGTTCCAGCGACTGGCTGGCATTCAGGCGTGGGTCGCAGGCGGTGTGGTAACGATCGGACAGGTTTTCATCCGTCACATCGCGCAAACCACCGGTGCATTCGGTGACATCCTTGCCGGTCATTTCAAAATGAACACCGCCGGGGATAGTATTTTCTGCGTGATGAATGCCAAAGAATTCACGCACTTCGCGCAGCACCGATTCAAACGGACGGGTTTTATAGCCGCTTGCCGCTTTGATCGTGTTGCCGTGCATCGGGTCACAGGTCCAGAGCACATTTGCGCCCTCTTCCTGCACCGCTTTGATCAGGCGTGGCAGGTTGTCGCCAACCTTGCCCGCGCCAAACCGCGCGATCAGCGTCAACCGGCCCGCCTCGTTTTCGGGGTTCAGCTTGGCCATCAGCACCTTCAGGTCTTCGGCAGTCGTCGTCGGGCCGCATTTCAACCCGATCGGGTTCAAAACGCCGCGTGCAAATTCAACATGTGCACCATCGGGCTGGCGGGTGCGATCACCGATCCAGATCATATGGCCCGAGCCTGCAACCGGCTGGCCAGAGATACTGTCAACACGGCACAGCGCCTCTTCATATTCCAACAGCAGCGATTCGTGGCTGGTGTAGAAATCTACCTGGCTCAGCTGATGCGCGGTCGAACTGTCAACGCCCGCCGCCTGCATGAAATCAAGCGCATCGGAAATGCGGTTCGAAAGCTCGCGGTAGCGTTCGGCATTGTGATGTTCAGCAAAGCCAAGCGTCCAAGAATGCACGCGGTGAATATCGGCAAAACCGCCCGTCGAGAACGCGCGTAGCAGGTTCAGGCTGGCCGCTGCTTGGGTATAGGCTTGCAACATACGGGCAGGATCGGGGATCCGGCTGGCTTGTGTTGCCTCAAACCCGTTGATGATATCACCACGGTAGCTGGCGAATTCTTCACCATTGATGATCTCGGTCGGGGCCGAGCGTGGCTTGGCGAATTGCCCTGCCATCCGGCCCACTTTGATTACCGGCACTTTCGCGCCATAGGTCAAAACCACCGCCATTTGCAGCATCACACGAAAGGTGTCGCGGATATTGTCAGCCGAAAACTCGGCAAAGCTTTCGGCGCAATCGCCGCCTTGCAGCAAGAACGCCTTGCCCTCGGACGCCAGCCCAAGTTGCTTTTTGAGGCGCCGTGCCTCACCGGCAAACACCAGCGGCGGATATTTCCCAAGCTGGGCCTCAACGGCGTTCAAGGCATCTGCATCCAAATAATCGGGCATTTGCACCCGAGGTTTGTTGCGCCAATCTGATTTTTTCCAAGCTTGCGTCATCGGTCTTCTCCGAAAGTTAGCGGTATCGGGCTGATGTATAGGCAGGTGTGGGCGGAAAGCAAAGGGTGAAAGACCCAAGCCCCCCTTGCCGCGCCGATGATTTCCTGTTTCGGTGTAGTTGGTTTTAACCAATCCCGCGCCGTCCCACCCGTGCCGTCCCAAAGGAAGCTCATGTCCGTCCCGCAGCAAAAAGCCACCAATGTCGGAAAAACCACTGCACCCAAGCGGTTTGTGTTTTTGCTGTTGGATAAATTCACGATGCTGTCTTTTGCCAGCGCGATTGAGCCGCTGCGCATTGCCAACCGTGTGATTGGCGCGCCGGTCTATCAATGGGTGCTGGCGGGCGAAGGCAATAGCGAAGGCGTGGTGCACTGCTCCAACGGAGCGGCGTTCAAGCTGGATATCGGGCTGTCGGAAATTGATCGCGACGATACGGTGCTGGTGTGCGGTGGCATTGATGTGCAAAAGGCCACGACCAAAGGGATTTTGAATTGGCTGCGGCGTGAGGCGCGCAAAGGTGTGGCGATTGGCGGCTTGTGCACCGGTGCCTATTCTTTGGCTAAGGCAGGGTTGCTGGATGGAAAAAGGGCAACCATCCATTGGGAAAATCAGGATGGTTTCCTTGAGGAATTCGAGCAGGTTAAACTGACCCGCTCAATCTTTGTGATTGATGGCAACCGGATGTCGACTGCGGGCGGCACCGCGTCACTGGATATGATGCTGAAAATCATTGCCGCCGATCATGGCGAAGATGTCGCCAATACGGTTGCGGATCAGTTGATCTATTCGACGATCCGCACCGACCAAGACACCCAGCGGCTGTCTATCCCTACCCGCATCGGCGTGCGCCACCCCAAGCTGTCCCAAGTGATCCAGATGATGGAAACCGCGATTGAGGAACCGATCAGCCCTGCCGATCTGGCAGATGATGTGGGCATGTCCACGCGCCAGCTTGAGCGGCTGTTTCGCCGCTATTTAAACCGCTCGCCTAAGCGGTACTATATGGAGTTGCGGCTTTCAAAAGCGCGCAATTTGTTAATGCAGACCGATATGTCAGTGATCAATGTCGCGCTGGCCTGCGGTTTTGCGTCGCCGTCGCACTTTTCTAAATGCTATCGTGCGCATTACTCCACCACCCCTTACCGCGAACGCGGCACCCAAGGTGCCACATCCTTGCGGCTGTCGATCTGACAGGCGGCACAAGACGGCCCAGCACGGGTGACGCAGGGTAACGCACGAATCCCCACAACCTGCGGTGTTTTTGCCGTTTTTCTTTGCAAGTCAGCCCGATTTCGCGCCGTTTCGCGCCTTTTCTTTTCATTTCCCTTTGTCTAATCTTGGTCTTGGAAAAATTTCCACCTAGGGAGACTATAATGAAAAAACTTATGCTCGCGACAGCTGCAACCGCCTTGATGGCGGGTGGCGCGTTTGCAGAAGATGCAAAAATCGGCATCATTCTCGGATTTACTGGCCCACTCGAATCAATCACGCCCAACATGGCCGCAGGCGCCGAATTGGCGATTGCCGAAGTTAACGCTTCGGGCAAGTTCATGGGCGGCGGCACTGTCACCCCCGTTCGCGCGGACAGCACTTGTGTTGACGCTGCCGCAGCCACCGCTGCCGCAGAACGCCTTGTCACCGCCGAAGGCGTGAACGGCATCATGGGCGCAGATTGCTCGGGCGTTACCGGTTCGGTTTTGCAAAACGTTGCACGTCCAAACGGCATTGGCATGATTTCGCCATCTGCAACATCTCCGGGTCTGTCGAGCGCCGAAGATGACGGCCTGTTCTTCCGCACAGCACCGTCTGACGCCCGCCAAGGCGAAGTTATCGCTGACGTTCTGACAGAGCGTGGCATGAAAAGCATCGCGATTTCCTATACCAACAACGACTACGGCAAAGGCTTGTCCGACAGCATTGCAGCAGCATTTGCAGCCAAAGGCGGCACTGTGACCGTTGTAACGGCGCATGAAGATGGCAAAGCCGACTATTCTGCCGAAGTGGCCACTTTGGCTGCCGCTGGTGGGGATGTACTTGTTGTTGCCGGTTATGTTGACCAAGGCGGCAAAGGCGTGATCCAAGCAGCGCTTGATACCGGCGCGTTTGACACGTTCTTCCTGCCCGATGGCATGTATGGTGAAAGCCTGATCGCCGCCATTGGTGATGGCCTGAACGGCACAATGGGCACCGTGCCCGGTACCGATTCCGAAGGTGCTGCGAAATTTGCCGAACTGGCAACGGCTGCTGGCTTTGACCCGACCTCGTCCTACACCGGCGAAAGCTATGACGCGGCAGCATTGATCATGCTGGCGATGGAAGCGGCGAAATCGACCAATTCCAAGGATTGGACCGCCAAAGTCATGGACGTGGCCAACGCTCCGGGCGAAAAAGTCAACGCAGGCGATCTGGGCCGTGCGCTGGAACTGATCGCTGCTGGCACCGACATCGACTATGTTGGCGCAACCTCGGTCGAGTTGATTGGCAATGGCGAAGCTGCGGGCAACTTCCGCGAATTCACCGTCACTGGCGGCAAGTTCGTCACGGATAAATTCCGCTGATCTTGGCCTAACGGCTAACAATGCGGCCCGAGGGGTACCCCTCGGGCCGTTTAAATATAGTATGGCAGCGGCCAATTCCACTGGCCCCTATGGGAGACTGCGATGATCGTCGTCGAAAACCTGCACAAACATTTCGGCGGCTTCCATGCCGTTGATGGCGCATCTCTTACGATTGAAACCGGTTCAATCACCGGCTTGATCGGGCCAAATGGCGCGGGCAAAACCACGTTATTCAACGTCATCGCCGGACGCCTGCCGCCCACGTCGGGCCGGGTCATAATGGCGGGTGAGGATATCACCGGCCTGCCGCCGCATGAATTGTTTCACAAAGGCCTGCTGCGCACCTTTCAAATCGCGCATGAGTTTGGTTCGATGACGGTGCGCGAAAACCTGATGATGGTGCCGGAAAACCAGACCGGTGAAGCACTGTGGAGCACATGGTTCGCGCGGGGCCGCATTGCCGCCGAGGAGCGCCGCATCCGCGACAAGGCCGATGATGTGCTGGAGTTTCTGACCATTAGCCATTTGGCCGACCAGCGCGCCAGCGACATTTCCGGCGGCCAGAAAAAGCTGTTGGAACTGGGCCGCACGATGATGGTCGATGCCAAGATTGTGTTCTTGGATGAGGTGGGTGCCGGCGTGAACCGCACGCTGCTGAACACCATCGGCGACGCGATTTTACGCTTGAATAAGGAACGGGGCTATACGTTCTGCGTGATCGAGCATGACATGGATTTCATCGCGCGCATCTGCAACCCGGTAATTTGTATGGCCGAAGGTAAGGTTTTGGCCCAAGGCACCGTGGACGAAGTGAAAAACGACGAGCGTGTGATTGAGGCGTATTTGGGCACCGGCCTAAAGAACAAGATTAAGACCAGCGCGTAACCCCGTAAGGCTGCACGCCTGTGGCTGTTTGACTATAGATGAATGAAACCGCCACCCGAAACCCGAGGCAGCGGCGCAGAGGAATTAGATGTCAGAACCGTTTTTGATTGGTGAAAATATGACCGGCGGCTACGGCGCGGCGGATATTTTGCACAATTGTACCATCGCCGTTGAAAAGGGCGAAATTGCTGTGATTGTCGGCCCCAATGGTGCTGGCAAATCAACCGCGATGAAGGCCGTGTTTGGCATGCTGAACCTGAGGGCGGGGCATGTAAAGCTGCAAGGCGAGGATATCACCGCCCTGTCACCCCAAGACCGCGTTGCCAAAGGCATGGCCTTTGTGCCGCAAACCTCAAACATCTTTACCTCCATGACGGTTGAGGAAAACCTAGAGATGGGGGCATTTTTGCGCCGCGACGATATCTCAGCCACAATTGCGCAGGTCTATGACCTGTTTCCGATTTTGAAAGACAAACGCCATCAGCCCGCAGGTGAGCTGTCGGGTGGGCAGCGCCAACAGGTGGCCGTGGGCCGCGCGTTGATGACGCAGCCAAAGGTGTTGATGCTGGACGAACCCACCGCAGGCGTGTCGCCCATCGTGATGGATGAGCTGTTTGACCGGATCATCGAGGTGGCGCGCTCGGGTATTTCCATTTTGATGGTGGAACAAAACGCCCGTCAAGCGCTTGAAATCGCGCATAAAGGCTATGTTTTGGTGCAAGGGGCCAACCGCTTTACCGATACCGGACAGGCCTTGATGCAAGACCCCGAAGTGCGCCGCAGTTTCTTGGGGGGCTAGTCGATGGATACGCGCCCGTTTGTACTGTCGGTTAGCGTCTTCATGGTGCTGGTGACAGCGATTATGTTTATCAGTCAGTGGGAGTACAAGGTCACCCCGCAAAAGTTGGTTGCTTTCGCTTGCAAGTTTGACAGCATTTGTCGGGGCAGCGATTGCAGGGGCCCCCTACCCGCCGATATCGTAATTTTGCCCGTGGCCGAGGATGGCCGCGCCTATTACTTTGAGGCGGGCTTTGAAACGGGGCGCAATGCGCTGGAAACGGTGAGCGAGACGGAATGGGTGATGCGGACCGACAAAACAGGCATGAGGCGGTTTCAATTGCGCGAAAACGGCGCGTTGACCGTGACTGAAACAGACGGATTTGCGGCAGATAGCACTGTGCTGGGCACCGCAACAGGGTTCTGCGTTGATGCGGACCGGATGAATAAAGGGCAAGCTTGATGGATATTTTAAACGCAATCGTGGCCTTTGTGAATTTTGTGGTGGTTCCGGCCACCGCATATGGCGCGCAACTGGCACTGGGGGCGCTGGGGGCCACGCTGGTTTACGGCATCTTACGATTTTCAAACTTTGCCCAAGGCGATACGATGGCGTTTGGCACTATGGTCACCATTTTGGTGACATGGTGGCTGCAAAGCATGGGCGTGCATTTTGGGCCGCTGCCGACAGCGTTGATCGCGATGCCGGTTGGGATTGCAGCGACTGCGGCGCTGTTGCTGCTGACAGACAGGTTCGTCTACCGATTTTACCGCAAACAACGCGCGGTGCCGACAATTTTGGTGATTGTCTCGCTAGGTGTGATGTTCGTGATGAACGGTATTACCCGCCTTATTATCGGCGTTGACGAACGCAACTTTGCCGATGGCGAACGCTTTGTCATGACGGCGGGCGAGTTTAAAAAATGGACAGGCCTGTCCGAAGGCTTGGCGATCAAATCGACCCAAGCCATTACCGTGATTACGGCGATCATCGTGGTGGCATGGCTGTTTTGGTTCTTGCAGAAAACCCGTACCGGTAAGTCGATGCGCGCGTTTTCAGACAATGAGGATTTGGCGCTGTTGTCGGGCATAAACCCGAACCATGTGGTCAACGTGACGTGGATTATCGTGGCCGCATTGGCGACGATCGCGGGTGTGCTCTATGGTTTGGATAAGTCGTTCAAACCCTTTACCTATTTCCAACTGCTGCTGCCTATCTTTGCGGCGGCGGTGGTGGGTGGCCTTGGCAACCCGTTGGGCGCAATCGCGGGCGGGTTTGTTGTGGCCTATTCCGAGGTCTTTGTGACCTATGCGTGGAAAAAGGTCATCGGCTATCTGGTGCCCGAGGCTTGGGCGCCTGACAATCTGATCCAACTCCTGTCGACAGACTACAAGCTGGCGGTCAGTTTTATTATACTTATCATAGTGTTGCTGTTCATGCCCACCGGGCTGTTTAAGGGGAAATCGGGATGAACAAACGTAATCTTATCCTGTTCGGGCTGGTCGCGGTTCTCTATATCGGCACCGGATATTTCCAAAGCTGGAACCTCGCCCTTAGTATCCTGACCATTGGGTTGCTATCGGCGATCATGGCTTTGGGCGTGAATATGCAGTGGGGCTATGCGGGCCTGTTCAACACCGGCATCATGGGCTTTGCGGCCCTTGGCGGGTTGGCTGTGGCGCTCGTGTCCTCTCCGCCTGTGCCCGAGGGGTGGGCGGCTGGTGGCTGGGGTATCGTGGCAGGGCTTGGTTTTGGCATTGTCGTGATCGTGGCCGCGACACAGGTGTATAAGCGGATGGCCAAAGGCCGGATGCGCACAATGGCCATGTTGGCCCTGCTGATCGGCGGCTTCTTTGCATTTCGGGAAATTTTCGACCCTGCGGTTGAGGCGGTTGAGGCGATCAATTCCGCAACGGCTGGCAACGTTGGCGGGCTTGGCCTGCCATCCCTGCTGGCGTGGCCCGTGGGCGGGCTGTTGGCGGCGCTTGCGGCTTGGGCGATCGGCAAGATCTCATTGGGCCTACGGTCGGATTATCTGGCTATTGCCACGCTTGGCATTGCCGAAATCATCATCGCTGTGATGAAAAATGAAGATTGGCTGGCGCGCGGTGTAAAAAATATGATCGGCCTGCCCCGCCCGTGGCCCGTGCCCTATGAGGTGGATTTGCAGCAAAATGCGGCCTTCCTTGAATGGGCCGCGAACTACGGGTTTGATCCGGTTGGCGCCTCATCCATCGTGGTCAAGCTGGCTTATGTCGTTCTGTTTGCGACGGTTTTGGCGCTGGTGGTCTGGATGTCGGAAATGGCATTGAACAGCCCTTGGGGCCGCATGATGCGGTCTATCCGCGACAATGAGGTGGCGGCCGCTGCGATGGGTAAAAACGTGACACGCCGACATTTGCAGGTGTTTGTCATCGGCTCGGCCGTGGTTGGTTTTGCGGGTGCTATGATGACGTCGATGGACGGACAGCTGACGCCCGGCACCTATAACCCGCTGCGCTTTACCTTTCTGATCTGGGTTATGGTGATTGTTGGCGGATCGGGCAATAACTGGGGTGCGGTGCTGGGTGGCCTGCTGATCGGTTGGTTGTGGCTGATCGTGGAAAGCCTTGGGCCGGGTGTGATGTCGATGGTGACCTATGGCATGGGCGATGGCTGGCTTAAAACGCACCTGATGGACTCGGCGCAAAACATGCGGCTGTTGACCTTGGGGGTGATTTTGCTGCTCGTCATGCGGTTTAGCCCGCGCGGGTTGATCCCGGAAAAATAAAGCCACGCCTTGGGATGAACAAGGGGGGGCATTCTGCCCCCCTACGCCTTTCAGGCGCCCCCCTGAGGATATTTTCACCGAACAGAAAGCCGAAGCCACTTGAGCCATCAGGCATCGTATTTCATCGCTATATTTGAAATATACTTGTGCGTTTTCTCAACCTCATCCAGAGGCTGAAACGCTAGACCGCTAAGCCCCCAAGGGACGCGCTTCATGTGAGAGGGGCGCCGCAGCCCCCCCCAAAAAAATTCGGCCTTAGGTATAATCCGAGCGGCTTAGAGAGTATTTCGCCATTTTTTCGTTCAGCGTTCTGCGCGGCAAGCACAGCTCTTCCATGACAGCGACAATCGATCCTTTGTGGCGGCGCATTGTGTTGTCAATCAGCATCCGTTCAAAGGCTTCGACATAGTCCTTTAACGGCTTGCCCTCGGTGGTCAGCGCGGGGCCCGCGGCCTCGTTATCAGCCATCAGCAAGGACGCGATAGAACCCGATCCGCGGCGATTTTGCAGCACTGCACGCTCGGCAATATTCACCAGCTGTCGCACGTTACCGGGCCACGGCGCTTGCAGCAATTGTGCGGCCTCTTGCGCGGCGACTTGCGGGGCCTCGCAGCCATATTCCTCGGCGAATTGTTCCGACAGACGGGTGAACAATGTCAGAATATCTTCGCCTCGCGCCCGCAATGGCGGGCAGATAATCGTCAGTGCGCCCAAGCGGTAAAACAAATCAGGGCGCAGAATATCCTCTAGCGTTTTGTCAGGCGCGTGTTCATTCACAATGGCGATGATACGGGTTTCGGGTGGGACGCCTTGGTCGTTAATCATGGTCAACAAGCGCGATTGCAGTGCGTGGCTTAGCGACTCGATGTCTTCAAGGCAAAGCGTGCCGCCCCGCGCCTCTTCTACCATTGGCACAGCGCCGTCTTCCATTGGGCCAAACAATTTGGCGGCAAGCTGGTCTTCGGACCACGCCGCACAGGAAATCGTCACAAACTTTTTCGACGCCCGCGGCCCCACCGCATGCAGCGCATGGGCGACAAGCGTTTTGCCCGTACCGGTTTCGCCATCAATCAGCACATGGCCATCCGCCTGCCCCAGATCGAGAATATCCTCGCGCAGCCGTTCCATTTCATCCGAGGTGCCGATCAGTTTTTTCATCAGCATCGTGCCATCCGACAACTCACGCCGTAGCGCGCGGCTGTCGAGCGTCATACGGCGATTGTGCGTGGCCTTTTTGGTCAGCTCGGTCATCCGGTCGGGGTTGAACGGCTTTTCCAAAAAGTCATATGCGCCGACCCGCATTGCCTCAACCGCCATCGGCACATCGCCGTGGCCGGTGATCATAATCACAGGCAAGCCGCTATCAAGGCTCATCAACCGTTTCAAAAACGCCATGCCATCCATGCCAGGCATCCGGATATCGGACACAACCACGCCCGGATAGTCTGCACCAATAACCTTTAGCGCATCTTCGGCGCAGGAATAGGTCTCGGTTTCAAACCCCGACAGAGCCAGCCACTGGCTGATGGATTGCCGCATGTCGGCCTCGTCATCGACAATCGCGACTTTCATTGCACGCGCCATATTCTACTCCGCTGCTGCCAGTTCACTGCCCAATATGGGGAGTTGTACTTCAAATACAGCCCCCCCCTCATCGCCATTCCGCGCAAGCAACCGCCCGCCCAAATCGGTCACAATCCCAGATGAGATCGCAAGGCCAAGCCCTACACCCTCACCGGGTTTCTTCGTCGTATAAAACGGCTCGAACAGGCTTTCGAGGTTATCGAGCCCGTGGCCATTGTCGCTTACCGTGAGATGCACGGAATGATCGACCACAATCTCTAGCTTGATCTTGGGGTCTTTGGTGTCTTTGGTCGCGTCCAGCGCATTACGCAATAGGTTAATGATCACCTGCTCCAACCGCAAGCGATCCGCCATAATCATTACCGGCGTGCGCGGCAGGTTACGGGTAATCTGCACCACGCGGGTTTTCAGCTGCGGCTCCATCATCGACAGCGCACTCGACAGGCTGGCGCGCACGTCCACCGGCTCAAACGCCTCGCCGCCCTTGCGGGCATAGGATTTTAGCTGCCGTGTGATCGCGCCCATGCGTTCGATCAGGTCATCAATGCGCTGAAAACTCGACAGCGCCTCTTCGGGGCGGTGGCGTTGCAACAACAGCCGTGCGCCCGCCAAATAGGTCTTCATCGCGGCCAAAGGTTGGTTCAGCTCATGGCTAACAGCCGCCGACATTTCGCCCAAGGCGGCCAGTTTCGACGATTGCGCCAGCGTCAACTCGGCCACGGCAAGGTCTTTTTGCACCTTTTCCCGCTGCGCGATCTCTCGTTTCAGGCGCGCATTCAGCAACCGCAGCTCGGCGCTTTCACGCTGAAACGATGCGCTTTGCGACCAAGCCCGCCGTGACAGGAAATAGAATGTCAGCGCCAAAAGGATCGCGAATCCCATGATTTCAAGCGCCAAAACCCCGTTCACCCGCTCGCGCACGGAATCGTAGGCGGTAAAGGTCAAGATGCGCCAACCTCGAAACGGCACCCGCGCCTCGGTTTTCATCACCGCCGTGCCGCGCAAATAGGCATCGGGTCGGCTTTGCGTCCAATCCGAGGTGGCCCGCAACGCGCGCTCAATCGCCGATGGCGCGTCCTGCACGGCCAGCGCCTCATCAATCGTCAACCCGCGCCACCGCGGTTCGGTCGCAAGGATCACGCGGCCTTCGCTATCGGTCACCAAAACCGCATCGGTCAGTCCGGCCCAAGCCCGTTCATATTTCATCAAATCAACCGCGACGACGATCACACCGACCATCCGGTTATCGGCCAAAACCGCGCGGGAATAGGTGAAATCATTGCCGCCGGTTTGACGGGGTTGCGCCGAAAACACCGTGTCTTTGGTGCGCTGCGCATCGACAAAATAGGCAAGGCTGCGATGGTTCGACCCGAGCAAATTTCGATTCGTCGCCCCTACCGCGCGCCCGTCTTTATCCAGCAACAAAATCGACGCCGCGCCAATTTCGGCCTGAAACGAGATCAGCCGCGCCGAGGTCCGCGAAAAATCGCCATCTTGCAGCGCTCGGATCAGCTCGGGGTCGCGCGCCAGCAACAGTGGCACAACCGAATTGCGCTGCAATTCCGAGATCAGGTTACCGGTATACAGCGCCAGACGCACCTCAGACCGGTTGCGCGTCGCCTCGCTGAACCGTTCGGTCAGCCAGACATTTGTCACCATGACCACCGCTACAGCTGCCGCAAACAGAGCCGCGATCAGCCCACGCATCAGCCATGACAATCGGCGTGATTGTTTTGCCAAGGGCTGGGCCGCAAAGGTTTTACCCGGTAAAGGGCGCGGGATGGGGATGGGTTTATCTGTATCGCTCATAGTAACAGCTTACGACCTGCCCGCGGCGACCTCAAGCAGCGCGCAATCAGGCGAGCGCCAAAGCGCCGGTCAACGAGCGAAACAACGCCGCGCCATCGGTGCTGCCATGCGACGCCTCACTTGCACGCTCGGGGTGGGGCATCATCCCCAAAACCCTGCGGTTTTCCGACAGGATTCCGGCAATGCTGCCGACCGAACCATTCGGATTGTTGCTATAGGTAAAGGCCACACGGTCTTCGCCTTGCAACCGCGCTACGGTCTCGGCATCGGCAGTGTAATTGCCGTCGTGGTGCGCAACCGGCACCATCAAACGCTGCCCTTTTTCATAGCCGCCGGTAAAGGCGCTATCCCTGGTGGCGACCTGCAATTCCAAAGGCTTGCAGATAAATTTCAGCCCCGCGTTGCGCATCAAAGCGCCCGGCAAAAGGCCCATTTCAGTGAGCACCTGAAAGCCGTTGCAGATGCCCAGAACATAACCGCCACGCGCCGCATGGGCCCGCACAGCCGCACCAATAGGTGACTGCGCCGCAATCGCGCCGCAGCGCAAATAATCGCCAAAGGAAAAACCGCCCGGTATCGCTACGATATCGATGCCCACCGGCAGATCGGTATCTTTGTGCCAGACCCGATGCACCTCGGCGCCGGCCTGTTCAAAGGCAACTGCTAGGTCGCGGTCACAGTTCGACCCAGGAAAGGTTAGAACAGCAGCTTTCATCGGTGGCCCCCATTGGCAAAGGATATGGCCGCTGCAATAGCCCAAACGTGGCCACAATTCCAGCCCCACCAGCCGCCTATGACCGGATTTTCACAAATCCTGTGCTGGGGCCCATTCTGGGGCCGCCCTAGTTACAAACCTACGCTGTCCATCGAAGCCCCAAAACCATGGCAATTTGCCCAAACTTAACGCGCCAGCCACCGCCATTCTTCAACTTCCGCAGATAAACAGACATATTCCCCCGCCGTTTCTTGAATATACCCGCGCCAAGCACTAGGATAAGGTCAACATATTCGCTGTGAAAGCTTTTCGATGTCGTTCGACTCCAATGCCCGCGCCCTTAGCCACTCTGCAAGCCCAGCCATTGCTTGCAGCAGCGTCCCACCAGAAGATCTGGTGCGGCAGGCCGAAAATGCGTCGAATTTCCTAAAGGCGTTGTCGCATGAGGGGCGCTTGATGATCTTGTGCCACCTCACCTCGGGCGAAAAATCGGTAACCGAGTTGGAAACGCTTCTCGGCTCGCGCCAAGCGGCTGTTAGCCAGCAGTTGGCCCGCCTGCGGCTGGAAGGTCTGGTCAGCTGCCGCCGCGATGGTAAGGCGATTTATTACGCTCTGTCTGATTCCCGCGCAACGCGGATGATGGCCCTGATACACGACATGTTCTGCGGCTAACTCGACTCCCCCGCCGTTCCCCCGAGTGATTAACCTTTAGGCAAAACCCGCAGCAAAATGCGCGGGCTGGTTTAACACGCTTGCCAAGTCCTATTTGCCCCGCCATGCTGACCGAAAGGTCAAATTTTGCCGCAAAGGCAAAAGCGCATACTGTGGGGGTTTATGCCGACAATCGTCATTCGCTACGTTCATTGGGTTGAACGCTGGAACAAACGCATTGGCCGAATGGCCATGTATCTGCTGTTTGTTCTGATGGCTGTGCTGCTCTGGGGGGCTATATCGCGGGCATTTTGGGTGCCGCTGCGCTGGACCGACCAGATGGGCCAATTCATCCTTGCCGGATATTTCATGCTGGGCGGTGCCTATGCCTTACAGATGGACTCGGCTGTGCGGATGGATGTGTTTTATTCCAACTGGTCGACGCGCACCAAGGCGATGATTGATGCGGTCACCATTTTTGCCCTGCTGTTTTACCTCGGCGTTTTGCTGTGGGGCGGTGTGGAAAGCGCCGCCTACGCGCTGGAATATGGCGAGCGTAAATCCGGCCTTTGGCGGCCCTACATGGCGCCTGTGAAAATTGTGATGTGTGTGGGCATTGTTATGATGCTGTTGCAATGCACCGTCTTCTTTATCCGCGACATTGCCACCCTGCGGGGGAAAGAAATCTGATGCATTATGATATGATTGCGATGCTGATGTTCGGCTCGATGCTGGTGATGTTGATGACCGGCCAGCGGATGTTTGGCATCATCGGTTTTGTGGCTGTGGTGGCCGCCTTGGCCCTGTGGGGCGACCGTGGCGGCTATGATCTGGCCTTTGCCCAAAGCATCAAGGTGATCGGTTGGTTCCCGCTGCTGACGCTGCCGATGTTCATTTTTATGGGTTATGTGCTGTCGGAAAGCCGTTTGGCCGATGACCTGTACCGGATGTTTCACGTCTGGTTCGGCCCTGTTCCGGGCGGTCTTGCGATTGGGACAATCCTGCTGATGGTTCTGATTTCGGCTATGAACGGGCTGTCGGTGGCGGGTATGGCAATTGGTGCCACCATCGCCCTGCCCGAATTGCTAAAGCGAAACTATGATAAACAGATGGTCACTGGCGTTATTCAGGCTGGCTCGTCGCTTGGCATTCTTGTGCCGCCTTCGGTGGTGCTTGTTCTCTATGCGTTGATCGCGCGGCAATCGGTGTCGGATTTGTGGCTGGCGGGCGTCGTGCCCGGGTTGCTGATGGCGGCGATGTTTATCGCCTATATCTGGATTCGCTGCAAACTGAACCCCAGCCTCGGCCCTGCGTTGGACCCGGCCGAGCTTGCCGCTGTGTCAAAATCCGAAAAGCGCCGTTTGCTGCTGGCGGGGCTTTTGCCCTTTGGCATCTTCCTTGTGATGATGGTGCCCTTTGTGACCGGCTACACGCGGCTGGTCGAAAGCTCGGTCATCGGTGCGCTGGCCTCGGTTTTGGTGGCGCTGGCCAAAGGCCGTATGTCGTGGAAAGTGCTGGAAACCGCCACCCGCCAAACCCTTGCGATTTCGTGCATGTTTTTGTGGATCATCCTTGCCGCCCTTGCCTTTGGCGCGGTGTTTGACGGGCTGCGCGCGGTTGATGCGATCAAGGGTCTGTTCCTTGATAACCTTGGCCTTGGCCGCTGGGAAGTTCTGATCCTGATGCAGATCTCGTTCCTGCTGATGGGCACATTTCTGGACGACACGGCCATGCTGGTCATCGTCGCCCCGCTCTATGTGCCCCTTGTCGCGGCATTAGATTTTGATTTGGTCTGGTATGGTGTCCTGTACACGATGACCTGCCAGATCGCTTATATGACCCCACCTTTCGGCTATAACCTGTTCCTCATGCGGGCCATGGCCCCGCCCGAGGTGACGCTGGCCGACATCTACCGCTCTATCGTGCCGTTCGTCGCCGTCATGGTGTTGGCGCTGGCCATCGTCATGATGTTCCCGCAGCTGGCGCTTTGGCTGCCAAACACACTTCGTCATTAACCAACCCGACAGGCGGACCGAACCGCCACAACAAGGAGAGTACCAATGACCACAAGAAGAAAGTTTCTCACCTCCGGCGTCCTCGCCGCTGGTGCGTCAACCCTTGCCGCACCCGTGCTGGCCCAAGGCGCCCCAATCAAATGGCGGCTGCAAACCTATGCCGGTGCGGCCCTTGGTGCCGAAGTGATCAAGCCCGCGATCGACATGTTCAATGAGATCGCCGCAGGCCAAATGGAAATTGAGCTGTACTACGCCGACCAGCTTGTTCCAACGGGAGAGCTGTTCCAAGCCATGCAGCGCGGCACCATTGACGCCGTGCAATCGGATGACGACTCGATGGCCTCGCCCACCGAAGTCACTGTTTTCGGAGGGTATTTCCCCTTTGCCTCGCGCTATTCCCTTGATGTGCCTGTGCTGTTCAACAAATACGGGCTGGGCGAGATTTGGGATGAAGAATACGCAAAAGTCGGCGTGAAACACATCAGCGCGGGCGCATGGGACCCTTGCCATTTCTCAACCAAAGACCCGATCAATTCGCTCGAAGACCTAAAGGGCAAGCGCGTCTTTACCTTCCCAACCGCCGGCCGCTTTCTGTCGCAATTCGGCGTTATCCCCGTCACCTTGCCGTGGGAAGACATCGAAGTCGCGATGCAGACGGGTGAGCTTGACGGCATCGCGTGGTCGGGCATTACCGAGGTCTATACCGTTGGCTGGTCGAATGTGACCAACCACTTCCTGACCAACAACATCTCGGGTGCATGGATTGGCCATTTCTTTGCCAATATGGACCGCTGGAAAGAACTGCCGCAGCACCTGCAAACACTGGTTAAAGTGTGCTTTGACCAATCGCACATGCACCGCCAGCAATGGTATTGGGGCGGCGAGGCCGACCTGCGCGTCAACGGCCCGAAACTGAAGCTGACCACCATCCCCGATGACGAATGGGCCACGGTCGAGGCCGCAGCGCATACATTCTGGGATGAAATCGGCGCCGAGTCCGAGACCAAGGCCAAGGTGGTTGCCATCTTCAAAGAATATAACGCCGTGATGGAAAAAGCCGGTCGGCCCTACCGTTACACCTAAACGACCAAAGGCCCCGCCTAACAGCGGGGCCTTTCTTATATGACCCTACGGCTTGCTTACGCGCTTGGATTTTCCGGCAGTGGCGCCCGCGGCGCAGCAAAGCCCCTCGCCTCACTGTCCCTCTAGCCCCTTCAACAAGGCAATCATCGCGGGCGAGGCAAACGCAGTCGTATGGTTGACCGACAGCATCTCGGTCGCGAAGCTGGCTGAAACCACGGTCGCATCTTCGTTGCCCAACTGCGACGTGTCCTCAACCATCCCTAGGCGCAGCGAATTGCCGTTAATCACACCCGATATCGGCAGCAACCGGTCCTTACCCGATCCGACCACAAAAAACGGCTGCGGCAAACCGCCCATATCATTGCGTTGCTGTTCAAACATCTCAACATCAATATCCGGCGATACCAACACCACGCCCGCCAGTTTCGGCCATTGTTTGCCCCCGTTGCGGATCGCGTGCTGGCGCAGGGCCTCCATCACCAACTGGCTGCCAATCGAATGGCCAACGATGGTAAAACTTTCAATCCCCGAGGCGCTTAGCCTGTCCAAGAGCGCCTCTAGCGCGGATCGTGACAGCATCACCGACTCGCGGTCTTGCAAATACCCCAAGTTTTCACCTGCCGAGGGCCAACTGAACAGCACCGGAATGTCAGGGCTTTGATAATCATGGACAATCTGCGCATTCATATACAGCGCCTCGGAAAACGTGTTGTTATAGCCATGCACAAACACCACGGCGCGGCGGTTTGAGGGGGCGCGCGCGGCAATCTTTTCGGCCAAAACATGGTCAAATGCGGCGGGGTTTTGGCTGGTCGCGGCCTGCGTTATGCCAAAGGCCGCTTTCGCATCGGCCGACTTTCCGGGGTATTCCACAACCCCCACCTTATGCGCAGGCGGCACCGAAACCACCGCCGTGCCATAGCTGGTAATGCTGCTGCGCACGGCCCCGAACAGGCGCGTGTCGGGGGCGCGATTGGTTGCAAACAGCACCTCATGCAGCGTGACGCCATCAGTTTTTTGCACCACCACAATTTCGCTGCGTTCACCACATGCAGTCAGGCACAGCAACGCAATTATTGACCAAGATTTTAGGGAGAACATCGCTTATAACCTCGCCAGACCACCTTTGGGCAGCTACGCATAAAGGGGGCAATTGACTTGCCCCCGCATCGATTATCTCATGGCGTACTTGGATCAGCCCAGCCTTCACCCACGCGGTGCTGGTGGGGCGAAATCACCCAGCACCTTTTCAACCTGTGCTTTGGTCAGGCTTTTATTTTCGGCCTTAAGGCAGGTCGCAATCTTGCTGGCATCCGGGCGCGCTGGCTGCTCTGGCTTTTGGCCTTTGGCTGGCGCTTTGCCCGCTGCTTCACCTTGTGGCTGCGCGGGGAAGCACGTCTTGACCGCCTTCTCAGATACCCCAAGCGCCTTGGCGATTTGCGCCGTCGGCGGGCCAGACGGGCGCTGCCCTTGTTGGGCAACAGCGGCCATAGGGGCCACCAAGGAAACAGCCGTCAACAGGGCCAAAAAGGTAGATTTGCGATTGCTCATTACAGTGTCTTTCGTTTTGCTGCCCTTCTCTGTGGAAGGTTTAAGCTAAACGGCGGCCCGTTGGTTTTCCGTCGGCTTTTTCGAAATTAAATTCAAGATCGGCATCTTTATCGCGTGTTTCAAGTGCAATCGGGCCATCACCACAGGGTAGCTGCCAGCGCATCATACACGAAAAACCATTCAAAAACAAATTCTTAAACGACAATCATCGCATTGGCAAAAACCCCTCAATCAAAGCCGGTAGATCATCGTAATGATCCAGCAAAGCATCGGGTTGCAGTCGCGCCACGCCTGCGCCTTCGGGGCCAAAGCCCACCAAAACGATCGGCACCTTGGCCGCGCGGGCCGTGTCACGGTCGGTTATTGTATCACCAATCAAAAGCGATTGATCGGCCCAACCGCCAACGCGGCGCACGGTTTCAAAGTAATGTTCGGGGTCGGGCTTGCGCACCGGCAACGTATCGGCCCCCACCAACGCGCCAAACAGGCCAGAAATCCCAAGCTGGTCGCAGAGGGTAATGGCCAAACCCTCAGGCTTATTCGTGCAAATCGCGGTTGCAAAACCGGCGTCACGCAGGGTTTTCACCGCCTCGATTGCCCCCGGATATAGCACCGTATGCACCGCAATCGCATCCGCATAGGCCCGCAACAACACAGGGTATTGCGCGTTAACCTGGGACTCGGTCCACGCCATGCCCAGCCGGCCAAACCCCAGACGCAGCATCGCCCGCCCGCCTGCAAAGGCTGTCAAAGCATCGGCGACAGGGTCCAACGGTCGCCCTTTGCCCATGCCCTCAAAACACGCATTGGCCGCAGCGATCAAATCTCCGCTGGTGTCTGCCAAAGTTCCGTCCAGATCAAAAACAACCGTGCGCATAAGTCCCCCATATGTCAGCCCTGAAACAGCGCGTTACGCGCCTGACCTTGCCACCCTGCCCCGCCCGTGTAAAAGGGTTCTGTTACCGAAGGAAAGGGTTTCATGTCAGTTTCATTGATCGTTTTGGCCGCAGGCAAAGGCACGCGGATGAATTCAGACCTGCCAAAAGTGCTGCATCCGCTGGGCTCGGCCCCGTTGCTGCACCATGCGTTGCAGGCCGGCCAAAGCCTTGATCCGGCACAGGTTATCGTTGTCGCAGGCCATGGCGCCGAGGCTGTAGGCAAAGCCGCCCGCGCCTTTGATGACAGCATCGAAATCGTGATTCAGCAAGAACAACTGGGTACGGGTCATGCGGTTGCCCAAGCTGCGCCCCTGTTGGCCAGTGCCGCAGGCGACGCGATTGTGCTCTACGGTGATACGCCCTTTGTGCGCAGTGAAACCTTGCAAGCCATGCTGGATGCCCGCGCCGACCATGCCGTTGTTGTGCTGGGATTTGAGGCTGCCGATCCGGGCCGTTATGGCCGCCTTATCACATCGGGCGACACGCTGGACCGCATTGTTGAATATAAAGACGCCACGGATGCCGAACGCGCGATAACCCTTTGTAACTCAGGTGTGATCTGCGCCGACATATCGGTGCTGTTTGACCTTGTGTCACAGGTTGGCAACAGCAATGCCGCTGGCGAATACTACCTGACCGACATCATCGCACTGGCCCGCGCCCAAGGGCTTTCGGCGGGCGTGGTCACCTGTGACGAATCCGAGACGCTTGGCATCAACACCCGCGCCGAGTTGTCGGCGGCTGAGGTGGCCTTTCAGACCCGCATGCGCGCCGAGGCACTGGAAAACGGTGTTACTCTCGCCGATCCAGCAACCACATATTTCGCCTATGATACCGTGATTGGCCGCGATACACTGATCGGCCCGAATGTGGTCTTTGGCCCGCGGGTGACGATTGAATCCAACGCCGAGATCAAGGCGTTTTGCCATCTTGAGGGTTGCCATATCAGCCGTGGCGCCACCGTTGGCCCGTTTGCCCGCCTGCGCCCCGGTGCCGAGTTGGCCGAGGATGTGCATGTCGGCAATTTTGTCGAAATCAAAAACGCCGTGCTAGACGAAGGCGTCAAGGTGGGCCACCTCACCTATCTGGGCGATGCCCATGTGGGCGAGCATACCAATATCGGCGCAGGCACCATCACCTGCAACTATGACGGCGCGAATAAACACCGCACCGAAATCGGCCCGCGCGTCTTTATCGGCTCTAACACCATGCTTGTGGCCCCTGTGACAGTGGGCCGTGACGCGATGACGGCCTCGGGGTCGGTGATCACGGCCAATGTGCCGTCAGAGGCGTTGGCGCTGGCGCGTGCGCCGCAAGTCAACAAGCCCGGCCTCGCCGTGCGCTTGATGGACCGATTTATGAAAATCAAAGCTGACCGCCAGAAAGGCAAGTCGTAAATGTGTGGAATCATTGGCGTTCTGGGCAAGAATGAAGTCGCGCCCTTGTTGGTCGAGGCCCTAAAGCGGCTGGAATATCGCGGCTATGACAGTGCAGGCATTGCCACAGTCAACAACGGCGTTTTGGGCCGCCGCCGCGCGGTTGGT
Source organism: Pseudorhodobacter sp. W20_MBD10_FR17 (assembly GCF_052119765.1). Lineage (NCBI taxonomy): Bacteria > Pseudomonadati > Pseudomonadota > Alphaproteobacteria > Rhodobacterales > Paracoccaceae > Pseudorhodobacter > Pseudorhodobacter sp. W20_MBD10_FR17. The sequence continues at coordinate 29,589 of NZ_JBGQOQ010000015.1, forward strand.
AAGCTGGTGAACCTGTCCGACTTGCTGGTGCATAACGCGCTAGCGGGCAAATCCGGCATCGGCCACACCCGCTGGGCCACGCATGGCGCCGCCACCGTTCAAAATGCCCACCCGCATCAGGCAGGCCCCGTTGCCGTTGTCCATAACGGCATTATTGAAAACTTCCGTGAGCTGCGCGAAGAGTTGCAAGCCAAAGGCTATACCTTTGAATCGCAAACAGATACTGAAACCGTGGCCATTCTGACCCGCTCTCATCTCGATGCAGGCATGACCCCGGTTGAGGCCGCACGCGAAACCCTGTCACGGTTGCGCGGTGCCTTTGCATTGTGCTTTTTGTTCGACGGTCAGGATGACCTGCTAATCGCCGCGCGCAAAGGCTCACCCTTGGCTATCGGGCACGGGTCTGGCGAAATGTTTGTCGGATCAGACGCTATCGCCCTTGCACCGATGACCGACCAAGTCACTTATCTGGAAGAGGGCGACTGGGCCGTTATCACCCGCCAAGGCGCCGAGATTTTTGACGCACACAACCGCCGCGCCAACCGCGCCACAACCCAGATCGTGCAAGAACATACCCGCATTGAAAAGGGCGGCTACAAGCATTTCATGGCCAAAGAAATCGCCGAACAGCCGGTGGTTTTGGCCGATGCGCTGAAACACAACCTTGCAGGCGATGCGCTTAACCTGCCGCCCGAGATGGATTTTACCAGCGTTGACCGGCTGACCATGGTTGCCTGCGGCACTGCCTACTATGCCTGCGTTGTGGCGAAATACTGGTTTGAACAGGTCGCGGGCATTCCGGTTGAGGTGGATGTCGCCTCGGAATTCCGCTACCGCGAGCCGCCAATTACCCCCAACACTTGGGCGGTGTTCGTCAGCCAATCGGGCGAAACCGCCGATACCTTGGCCGCGCTGCGCTATTGCACCGATAAGGCTGCGAAAATCGTCGCGGTGGTCAATGTGCCTACGTCGTCAATCGCGCGCGAAGCCGATATTGCCTTGCCAATCCGCGCAGGGGTTGAAGTAGGCGTCGCCTCGACCAAAGCCTTCACCTGCCAGTTGGCCAGCCTTGCGCTGATGGCGCTGAAAGCGGCGCGTGACAAAGGCCGCTTAACCGATGCCGAACTGGCAAAACACATTGCCGATCTGGGCACTCTGCCCGGCCTTATCAACCAAGCCATGCTGATCGCCCCACAAGTGGCACAGATCGCCGAAGAACTGGCCCGCGCGCAGGACATTTTGTTCCTTGGCCGTGGCCCACTGTTCCCGCTGGCGATGGAAGGCGCGCTAAAGCTGAAAGAAATCAGCTATATCCACGCCGAAGGCTATGCCAGCGGCGAACTGAAACACGGCCCCATCGCGCTGATTGATGCCCAAGTGCCGGTGATCGTGCTGGCCCCCCGCGATGCGCTGTTCGAAAAAACCGTGTCGAACATGCAAGAGGTGATGGCCCGCCATGGCAAGGTATTGCTGATATCAGATGCCGCAGGCGTAGCCGAGGCCGGCATGGGCTGCTGGAAAACGCTGGAAATGCCCGCCGTTCCCGACTTTCTGGCACCCATCCTCTATGCCGTGCCGGCCCAAATGCTGGCCTATCATACCGCCATCGCCAAAGGCACCGACGTCGACCAACCCAGAAACCTAGCAAAATCGGTAACCGTAGAATGACCCCCGAACTGACAGTCGAACACGCCATTGCCGAAATCAAGGCCCTCTCTGACCCCGCAAAACCCGCGCAAATGCTGGCGTATCACAAGGTTGACCGCCCGTATCTTGGCACCTCTAACCCCGACATTGAAACGCTGTGTAAAACCTGGCGCGCCGAATTGCCGCTACAGGATCGCCTTTCGCTGTGCCACGGCCTTTGGGCCAGCAATATCCATGAGGCGCGCATCGCCGCCGCCAAACTGCTTACCCAAGCCCGCATCCGCCCCGATGATAGCGGCGCATGGGAGATGATCTGCTCTTGGCTGCCCGATTTTGACGCATGGGCCATCGCCGATCACGTCTGCATCGCCGCGCAAAAACGCATTATGGCCGATCCGGCGCGCCTAGACACGGTTGAAGGCTGGACCACCAGCCCCGAGATGTGGACCCGCCGCGCCGCCCTTGTGTCCACCCTGCCCTTTGCCCGTCTGAATAACCTGAAACCGGCCGAGCAAGAGGCCCGCGAGCGCATTCTGATCTGGGCGGCAAGCTATCTGGGCGATAAAGACTGGTTCATCCAAAAAGCAGTGGCGTCATGGTTGCGCGATCTATCCAAACACGATCCAGCGCGTACCGAAGCGTTTCTTGCCGAGTTCGGCGATCTGATGAAAACATGGGCGCGCAAAGAGTCGGGCCAGTATTTACAGTGAAACGAATGACCTGACACAGGGGCCTGCGATTTTCAGGGGGATTTACCCCCTTCAAATCGCGGTGCCAAGCACCACGTCTCGCATCCCACTGCGCTTTCTCTTTGGGTTAAATATCCTCGCCGAAGGCATGATTTTTCGTAGAAAAATCGTCCCTGCCTAGCCGCCAGTATGGCTCATGTGCCGCGTCATCTGGCCATCCACTTTTTGGCGTGAATAGTCAAAATCATGGCCTTTGGGTTTGCGCAAAATCGCGTCGCGAATGGCCTGTTCCAGCACTGCGTTATCACCACTCGCCCGCAATGGCGCACGCAAATCGGCCATGTCTTCTTGGCCAAGGCACATATACAGCTCACCCGTGCAGGTCAGTCGCACGCGATTACAGCTTTCACAAAAATTATGCGTCAACGGCGTGATAAACCCGATTTTCTGCCCCGTTTCTTCCACCCGCACATAGCGTGCAGGCCCGCCGGTGCGCTCGGTCAATTCCGTCACCGTAAACCGCTCACGCAGCCGCGCGCGCAGGTCTTCCAGGCTCCAGTACTGGTCCAGCCGGTCCTCATTCCCGAGGTCGCCCATCGGCATGACCTCGATAAACGTCAGATCATGCCCTTCGCGCGCGCACCAATCGGCAATAGAAAACAGCTCGTCCTCATTAAACCCTTTCAACGCCACCACGTTGATCTTTACCCGCAGCCCTGCCTCTTTCGCGGCGGCAATCCCGTCCAACACCTGTGCCAACCGGCCCCAGCGCGTCACCTCGGCAAACTTGGCATCATCCAGGGTGTCCAGTGACACATTGATCCGCCGCACCCCGCAAGCCGCCAATGCCACCGCATATTTGCGCAGCTGGCTGCCGTTCGTTGTCAGCGTCAACTCTTGCAACGCGCCGCTGTCGAGATGCCGTGTCATGGACTCAAAGAACGTCATGATTCCTTTGCGCACCAGCGGCTCGCCACCCGTGATCCGCAGTTTTTCTACGCCCATACCGATGAAGGTTGTGCACATGCGGTCCAGCTCTTCCAGCGTCAGCAACTCGGCCTTGGGCAGAAAGCTCATGTTTTCAGACATACAATAGACGCAACGAAAATCGCAGCGATCCGTCACGGAAACGCGCAGATAGTTGATGGCGCGGGCGAATGGGTCGATCAGTGGTGTATTCATGCCCGAACTTTAGCTTTGCGCAGGGGGGCTTGCAAGGCCATTGAAAGCGGTCAGCGCTGCGGCTAACGTAGGCTCTATGAAACATACACGCGCCCTTCTTATCCCCGCTATGCTGCTATCCAGCTGCGGCTATTTGCCATTTTACGGCGATAAAAACGCTGCGATGGAACCTGCTGCGTCCATTGCCACGCATCCCCAAACGCGCCCCAATTCGGCGGGCGCGGTGGCGCCCCCCAAAGGGGCCCGCACAATAGCTGCCCTTGACACCACAACCGCCGCACAAAAAGCCGAAGCCCTGTCAGCACCGGCCCAACCTGCGGCCGAGCAAGCCCTCGGAAAAACCGCAGTGGCGCTTGGCAAAGTCACCGAGGCTGGCTTTTGGCTGCGGTCTAGCTTGGTGCAAACCGCCGGTAAGGGGCGCGTGGTCACAGCCAATGGGGCGTCGATCGCAGTTGATCTGATCCCCGGCACAGGGGCTGCACAACTGTCGCTTGCGGCGTTTCGGGCGCTGAACCTACCGCTGACCGACCTGCCCGAAGTGACCATCTTTGCGCAATAGAAGCCTGATCCCCTTGCGCGGGAACTGGGCCGATAAGCGCGCGGCTTTTGCGTGGAACTGGCCCGAGCATTTCAACATCGCACAAGCCTGTTGCGATGATTGGGCACAGGCTGCGCCCGATAAAATCGCGATCACCGAGATTACCGAGGCGGGCGACCAAGACTGGACCTATGCCGCGCTGAAAGACGCGTCGGACCGTCTCGCCACTGCCCTTGCCAGCGCCGGAGTGGGGCGTGGTGACCGTGTGGCCGTGCTGTTGCCCCAATCGGCCGCCGTGGCCATCGCGCATTTTGCTGCGATGAAACTGGGCGCTGTGGCCCTACCCTTGTTCACCCTGTTTGGTGAGGATGCGCTGCTGTACCGCCTATCCGATTCCGGCGCGGCACTGGTGGTTTGCGATGCCGAAAGCCTACCGAAACTACGGGCCATTGCCCCCCAACTCCCAGCCCTGAAGGCCATATTCTGCACCACCGCTGCGCCAGATGCCCGCGACCTTTGGCACGCCATCACCACACATCCGCCCCTTGCCGCCCCTGCACCCACACTGGCCGAAGACCCTGCGGTGATGATCTACACCTCGGGCACCACCGGCCCGCCCAAAGGCGTTTTACATGCACATAGGTTTTTGTTCGGCCATTTGCCCTGCATGGAACTGACGCATGACGGCTTTCCCCAAGAGGGCGATAAAGGCTGGACACCCGCCGATTGGGCGTGGATCGGCGGGCTCATGGATATGGCGATGCCTTGCCTCTATTACGGCGTGCCGCTGATCGCCCACCGTATGCGCAAGTTTGACGCCGGCGCAGCCTATGCGCTGATCGCCAAGCACACCATCCGCAACCTGTTTCTGCCGCCGACGGCGCTGAAACTGATGCGGGGTACGCCGGTTCCCGCTGGCGTAAATATCCGGACAATCTCATCCGGTGGTGAAAGCCTTGGTGCGGAAATGCTGGCATGGGGGCCACTCACCCTTGGGGCCGCGATAAATGAGCTATACGGCCAAACCGAATGCAACCTGTGCATCACCCAAGCGGCAGGATTTATGGCTGTGAAACCCGCGACAATGGGCCAAGCCTTACCCGGCTTTGATGTGGCGGTGCTTGATGACATGGGCCAACCCTGTGCTGCGGGTGAATTGGGCGAGATTTGCATTCGCAAAGGCGCAGCCAGTCTGTTTTTGCGCTATTGGAACCAGCCAGAGAAAACCGCCGAAAAATTTTGGGGTGATTGGCTGCGCACGGGCGATTTGGGGCATGTCGATGCGCAAGGCTATTTCACCTTTGCCGCGCGTGACGATGATGTGATTACCTCGGCGGGCTACCGCATTGGCCCGAGCGAGATTGAGAACTGCCTGATGGGCGACGATGACGTGGTCATGGCCGCCGCCATTGGGGTCCCTGATCCTGTGCGTACCGAAGTGGTCCGTGCCTTTGTCGTGTTGCGGGACGGGGCAAATCGCGCCGGCGCCAGTGCGCGACTGATTGAAAGGGTGCGCATCCGGATCAGCCCGCATGTCGCCCCGCGTGATATCGTCTTTGTCGATGCCTTACCGATGACGGCCACCGGCAAGGTCATGCGCCGCGACTTACGTGAAAGATAATCAACCGACGACAACCCGCTTGCGCATTTTCGTCGGAAACTTGTTCGCCCGATGGGGCCGCCCTCTTACACAGACGGCATCCGCGCCTCAACCATCCCAGCATACCAGCTTGCCCCAAACGGAATCGCGGTATCGTCAAAATTATAGGCGGGGTGGTGAATCATCGCAGTGTCGCCATTGCCAAGGAAAATATAGGCACCGGGGCGTTCATTCAGCATATAGCTAAAATCCTCGGCCCCCATCATCGGCTCGGTGTCCTCATTCACTGTGCCCGAAATCGCGCTGGCCACCGCAACAGCAAAGCCGGTGTTATCCTCGGCATTCACAGTGGCCGGATAGCCGCGGCGAAAATCCACCACGGCCGAGGCCCCAAAGGCCGCCGCCATTTGCACCGGCAATTCCTTTAGCCGCGCTTCTACCTGATCTTGAACCGCCGCATCAAACGTCCGCACGGTACCTTTTAAAACAACGGTTTGCGGAATGACGTTATGGGCGTTGCTATCGGTTGAAATCATGCAGGTCGACACAACAACCTGCTTCAGCGGGTTCACATTGCGCGCCGCAATCGACTGCAAACCCACGATGATATGGCTGGCAACCAGCAATGTGTCGACGCAATCATGCGGTTTGGCGGCGTGGCCACCCTTGCCTGTCACCGTAATTTTAAACTGGTCTGCCGCTGCCATCATCGGGCCGGGGCGAATTTCAAATTGCCCTACCGGAATGCCCGGCATATTGTGCATTCCGTACACTTCCTGCACGTTCCAGCGGTCCAACATCCCGTCCTTAACCATCTCATTGCCGCCGCCGCCGCCCTCTTCGGCGGGTTGAAAGATCATCACAGCTTTGCCGTCGAAGTTACGGGTTTCGCACAGATATCTCGCAGCCCCCAACAGCATCGTGGTATGCCCATCATGGCCGCAAGCATGCATTTTGCCAGGGATTTTCGACGCATAATCCAGCCCTGTTGCCTCATGTATCGGCAGCGCATCCATATCGGCGCGCAGACCAATCACCTTGCCGCTGTCGGTTTTCCCATAGATCACACCGACAACACCGGTGCGGCCAATCCCTTCGACAACCTCGTCACAGCCCCATGCCCGCAGCAGCGCGGCCACTTTGGCCGCCGTGCGATGCACCTCAAACAGCAACTCGGGGTTTTCGTGGAAGTCACGGCGTATGGCTATAAGCTCGGGCAGCATTTCGGCAAAGCGGTTTTTTACGGGCATCGCAGTATCCTGTTTATCATCGGATGGCGTCAGGGTGTTCCAAACCTGCGCGCGCCGCAAGACCTAGAACAGCCGCCAGTGCATTTTCACGAACCTACGCTAAACCCCGCCCTTAATCTGCCAAATCCTGTACCAAGCGCTGCATAAAGCCCCAGCATGACTCAAGCTGTGCGACGTCCAGATATTCATTCGGCTGATGCGCCTGCGCAATATCGCCCGGCCCACAGACGACACAAGAATAACCCTCGGCCTGAAATTGCCCCGCCTCGGTGCCGTAAGACACCACCTCGGCCGCGTTATCGCCAGTCAGGCGACGCACCAAGGCATCGGCGGCCCCGCCTTCTTCGGGCCGCAACCCCGGCACATCAAAAAACCTATCCAAGGTGACCCGCGTATTGGGTTGTATGGCCTGCATCAGGCCCTCAACCCGCTTGCATTCGGCGACAAAACGGTCAGCCCATTCGTTTTCATCCTCATCCGGCACCACCCGAAATTCCATCACGAAATGGCAATCGCCTGCGGTGATGTTATGCGCTGTGCCGCCTGCAAATTTGCCGCAATGCACGGTGGTATGGGGCGGGTAAAACATCGCTGCAATGGCTGTTGGGGTGCGGGCCTGAATGGCGGTGTTTTGGTCGTTGATCCAACCAACCAGCCGTGCCGCCTCCATAATCGCGCTGACGCCGTAGGGCAGCAGCGACGAATGCACCTCAAACCCTTTTACATGCACCTTATAGCCGGCGCCGCCCTTGTGCCCGTTCACCAGCCGCATCATCGATGGCTCGCCCACCACCACAGCCGCCGCTTTTGGCAAATCCTTTACCATCTGCGCGATCATCGGCGGCGCGCCAACACAGCCCACCTCCTCATCATAGCTGATCGCGATTTGCAGCGGCCGTTTGACGCCTGCTTTCAATGCGAGCGGCACCGCCGCCAGTGCCAGCGCCACAAACCCCTTCATATCGCAGGTGCCGCGGCCATAAAGCCGCCCGTCCTTTTCCACCACCGTGAACGGGTCGGTCGCCCAATCTTGGCCGTCAACCGGCACCACATCGGAATGCCCCGACAGAACCACCCCGCCCGCAACTTCGGGGCCAACATTGGCAAACAGCGCGGCCTTGGTCCCCTCGGCATTGTACACCCGCTGCGACTTAACCCCGTGTGAGGCCAAATACCCCTCAACCCAATCAATCAGATCAAGGTTGCTGTCAGAACTGACGCTGCGAAAACCGACCAAATGGTCAAGTATTTCGCGGGCTGATAATTCCATCGCTTGCATCAAGTCTGTCCTTATATTTTAAAGCAAAGCTGTGCGCTTACCCAGCCCGCGTCAAGCGCGAACCACGCGATTGAAGTGCTGGAACTTATGGGCATCCCAAATTCCACAACCATGGGCCTGTGCGACGCGCCTGCATCCATGGCCGCTGAAATAAGACCAAGCGCACAGCTTTCGCCCTGCCCCTAGACAGATTTTCTGTCTTTAGGGGTGGTTTGGTCTTAAATTCCTTGCTCGCGCCATTTTCAGAAAACAATCCTCTGCGCACGCACCATTCTGGCACCAACCACCCTTGCAACGCTGTAATCTCTGGTCCAAACGGAACAAAATTCTGTTTAGATCGGAGAGAGCCATGTTCGAATCTCTAGGCTTTGAAACCCTGACACCCCGTGCAGCGTCCGTTATCTTGGGCCTGACCATCGGCGTTTTGTTCGGCATTCTAGCCGAGGTTACCCGCTTTTGCCTTCGCCGCGGCCTGGTCGGCCCCAAGGCCGAGCGTAAACCCGCCCTCGCCCTCTGGGCTACAGCCCTCGCCACCGCGATCTTGGGCACCCAAGCCGCCGTTGCCTCTGGTTGGATCAATTTTGAAGGCCACCGCTTGCTGACCCCCGACTTGCCCTATGCGGCAATAGTCCTTGGTGGTTTGGCGTTTGGCATCGGCATGGTTCTGACGCGCGGCTGTGCGTCACGCCTGACAATCCTGAGCGGCACGGGCAACCTACGCGCCCTGACGGTGCTGACGGTGTTTGCGATCACCGCACATGCCACGATGAAGGGTCTGCTTTCGCCCCTGCGCAGCGCGTTGGGCACCATCACCGTGCCGATGGGCGATGCGATCAATCTGGCAAACCTGCCCGGCGGCGCGCCGCTTGCTGCGGGCGCCCTTGCCGCCGCAGCGCTGGCTTTTGCTGTCACGGCTAAAATGGCGCCGCGCCAATGGCTCGCGGGGATTGCCATCGGTGCGCTTGTCCCGCTTGCATGGGTTGGCACCGGTTTTGTGCTGCTGGATGAATTCGACCCCATCGTCATGGAAAGCCTTAGCTTTACCTCGCCGCTCACCGAAACCCTGTTCTGGGCCATTGCGTCATCGTCGGTCGCCGCAGGCTTTGGCATCGGGCTGTTTGGCGGCTCGGTTGCCGGTGCAGCGCTATCCTCGCTGACCACGGGTCGCTTTAAATGGCAAAGCTTTGTGTCGCCGCGTGAAACCGGCCGCTACATTGCGGGTGGCGCGTTGATGGGCGTGGGCGGCGTATTGGCCGGCGGCTGCACAATCGGTGCAGGGCTTGCCGGAGTACCAACCCTTTCAGTCGCGGCTCTGCTGGCCCTTGGCGCAATCGCTGCGGGCGCAGTTCTGGCGGATAAGGTGCTTGCAGCCACACCGAAAACCGCCCCAGCGTTTGGCTAAAGCTTGGCTGGTTAAGCACAGCCCGCCCCCAAAAGGGCGGGCTTTTTTAATGAAACTTATTGCGGATACGCCGCACCATTGCCCAGACGCCAAAAATCACCAGCGGCACCATCACAGCCATCGACATGCCTTTGGAAATTCCCAAGCCTTCGGTCACCGGATAGGCGATATAGGCCAACAGGTTCACCGCGTAATAGCTGATCGCCACCACGGACAAGCCCTCAACCGTGGTCTGCAGCCGCAGTTGCAAATCGGCCCGCGCATCCATGCTTTCCAGCAGTTTTTGGTTCTGTGCCGACCGTTCCACATCGACCCGTGTTCGCAGCAATTCCGCCGCCCGTGTCGCGCGTTCGGCCATGTTGCGCAGCCGTGCATCCACCGATTTCACCGTCCGCATCGCAGGGTCATAGCGCCGCATCATAAACTCGCCAAAGGTCTGACGGCCTTCGACCCGCACTTCGCGCATCACCGACACGCGCTGCGTGACAATCGCCTCATAGGCCTCGGTCGCACCAAAGCGAAAGCTGAACTGCACCGCAAGGCTTTCCAATTCGGCTGACACTTTCAGCAGGGTTTGCAGCACCTCTTCAGGCGAATGGTCCGTGCTGTTCATCCCCGAAATCAGCCGCGACAATTGCGGGTCAAGCTCGTTCAGCTTGCCGCTTAGGCTGCGCGCCCGCATCAAGCCCAGCATCGACATCGCGCGGTAAGTTTCCACCTCACACAGCCGTTGCACAATCCGGCCGACCCGCCGCTCGCCTGTGCCCTTTTGCACAAAAACCGCAAAGCGCATGTGCCCTGCCGGATCAATCCGGAAATCACCGGCGATCACCGCCGCCCCATCGACAACCCGCGCCATGGCAAGACTTTCCGGCACAAACCAATCATCCAGCTTGGTCAGCATTTCGGCCTCATCCTCGGGCATTTCCTCAACCCGGATCAAGACGGACGTCAGCCGCGTGCCGGGCGCGTTTGCCAGCCAGCCTTCGGGGAAAACATCCGCCTCGATCGGGTCAAAGGCGCGGGCAGATAACCCGCTGCCAAAGGCCGAATAGGTCACAAATTCAGTATGGCTTTCCCATTTCAAATGGTGCCGCCCCATCGCCCCCGAAAAATGCGTAGCATCGGGCTGCGGATGCGGCGATCCATTGCGGTCTAGCAAGGCCAGTAAATGCGTGCGGTCGGCGACCCGATCACGGTTCACCGCATGTTCCGGCTCTTTGATCGCGACATAGACCGCATGGCACGGCACCGTCAGCGCCGGAAAGGGCCGCGCGTGCAGCTCGTTCACCAAGTCATAGCGCAGCGGGTGGTCTTTGATTTTGGGCATAGGGTCCTCGGCTTAGTCTTGGCTTAACAAAGAGGCTGCCGAACGGATTGTAAATTCCCTATGACCATTCAAATCGGTGCGCAATTGTACACTGGTAAATCCGCCACGCCCCGAAACGCAAAACGCGCCCCGCAGTTGCCTGCAGGGCGCGTTATTTGTTTTTTTAGGATGGTCAGTCGATCAAAGGCAACAAAGCGTCCAATGATTTCTTGGCATCGCCATAGAACATCCGCGTGTTTTCTTTGTAAAACAGCGGGTTCTCAATCCCCGAGTAGCCTGTGCCTTGGCCGCGCTTGGACACGAACACCTGTTTTGCCTTCCAGCATTCCAACACTGGCATGCCAGCAATCGGGCTGTTCGGGTCTTCTTGTGCGGCTGGGTTTACGATGTCATTGGAGCCAATAACAATCGCCACATCCGTTGATGGGAAATCATCGTTGATTTCGTCCATTTCCAACACGATGTCATAAGGCACCTTTGCCTCGGCCAGCAGCACGTTCATGTGGCCCGGCAAACGGCCAGCCACAGGGTGAATCGCAAAGCGCACGTTCTTACCCTTGGCCCGCAGCTTGCGTGTCAGCTCGGAAACCGCCTGCTGCGCTTGCGCCACAGCCATGCCGTAACCAGGGATAATCACAATGCTATCGGCCTCATTCAGCGCGGCTGCAACACCTTCGGTATCAATGGCGATTTGTTCGCCGCTGATTTCCATCGCAGGGCCAGTGGTGCCACCAAAGCCGCCCAAGATCACCGAAATGAACGAGCGGTTCATCGCCTTACACATGATATAGGACAGGATCGCACCGGAGGAGCCCACAAGCGCGCCCACAACGATCAGCAAGTCATTCGACAGCGAGAAACCAATCGCCGCCGCCGCCCAGCCGGAATAGCTGTTCAGCATCGACACAACCACCGGCATATCGGCGCCGCCGATGCCCATGATCAAATGGTAGCCGATGAAAAACGCCAGCAGGGTCATCACGATCAGCGCCACAACCGAGGCCGATTGCAAGTACATAATCAGCATCAACACCGAACCAATGGCCGCAGTGGCGTTCAAAATATGCCCACCGGGCAGCTTTTTCGCCTTGCCATCCACCTTACCCGCCAGCTTGCCATAGGCAATGACCGAGCCAGTAAAGGTAACCGCGCCGATGAACACGCCAAGGAACACCTCGATGCGCAGGATTGTCAGCTCTACCGGGGCTTTATGCGCCAAAATTGCGGCAAACCCTTCCAGCAGGTGGCGCTGGTCTTCGGGGGTACCCGCAACCAAAGCCGCCTCCAGATGCGCGTTATAGCCGATGAACACTGCGGCCAAACCGACCAAAGAGTGCATAGCGGCCACAAGCTGTGGCATTTCGGTCATTTGCACGCGCTGTGCCACGACCCACCCAATGCCGCCGCCAATGGCGATCATCAGGATAGAGATCATCCAATTGCCAGCACCCGGCCCGATAACGGTGGCCAGCACGGCAATCGCCATACCGACAATTCCGTACCACACCGCGCGCTTGGCGCTTTCCTGGCCCGAAAGCCCGCCGAGTGATTGAATAACCAGCACGGCTGCGACAACGTAAGCGGCTGTTGTAAAACCATATTCCATAATATCTGTCTCCGCTTACGACTTTTGGAACATGGCGAGCATACGCCGTGTCACCATGAAACCGCCGAAAATATTGATCCCGGCCATCAAAACCGACAGGCTTGCCAAAACAACGACCAGCCAGCTGCCCGACCCGATCTGAAGCAACGCGCCCAGAATGATGATCGACGAAATCGCATTGGTAATCGCCATCAATGGCGTGTGCAGACTGTGGCTAACTTTCCAGATCACTTGGAAACCAACATAGCAGGCCAGCACAAACACGATAAAGTGTGACATAAAGCTCGCAGGGGTAAACAGCCCCGCGAGCAGCAAAAGCGCACCAAAAATCGCCAACAGGCCAACTTGGTTGCGGGTCTGCGCCTTGAACTCTGCCGTCTCTTTGGCACGCCGTTCCTCTGGCGTCAGCTCTTTGACCTTTTCTTTTGGCTTTTGCACTGCAATTGCCGCGATTTTCGGCGGCGGTGGTGGGAACGTAATCTCCCCCTTATGCGCCACGGTAGCACCTCGGATAACGTCATCTTCCATATTCTGGTTGATAACCCCGTCCTTGGCCGGGGTCAGATCGGCAATCATATGGCGGATGTTGTTGGAATAGAGCGTCGAAGACTGCGCCGCCATCCGGCTTGGGAAATCAGTGTAGCCCACAATCGTCACGCCATTCTCGGTGACGATCTTTTGGTCCGGCACGGTCAAATCGCAGTTGCCGCCACGCTCGGCCGCGAGGTCGATGATCACCGAACCCGGCTTCATCATCTCAACCATATCCTTAGTCCACAGTTTCGGCGCAGGCCGACCGGGGATCAGGGCAGTGGTGATAACGATGTCAATCTCGGGGGCCAATTCGCGGAATTTCGCAAGCTGCTTGGCCTGAAACTCTGGCGTAGATGGCGCCGCATAGCCACCCGTCGCCGCGCCATCGGGCAGTTCGCTTGCATCGAATTCAAGGTACACAAACTCGGCACCCATCGATTCAATCTGCTCGGCCACTTCGGGCCGCACGTCAAACGCGTAGGTGATCGCACCCAGCGACGTCGCCGTGCCAATCGCGGCCAAACCGGCCACGCCCGCGCCCACAACCAACACCTTCGCTGGCGGCACTTTGCCCGCAGCCGTCACCTGACCGGTGAAGAATCGGCCAAAGTTGTTGCCCGCCTCAATCACCGCGCGGTAGCCCGCGATATTGGCCATCGACGACAGCGCGTCCATTTTCTGCGCGCGCGAAATCCGCGGCACCATATCCATCGCAATCGCGGTGGTGCCTTGCGCCTTCATCTGCTCCAGCAAATCGGCATTTTGGGCAGGCCAAAAGAAGGAGATCAGCGTCTGACCCTCACCCAAAAGCTTGGCTTCCTTTGGCTCTGGCCCGCGCACTTTTACAACAATATCAACAGCTTTGTACAAGGCGACGGCGGTTTTCACCACCTCAACGCCTGCATCAGCATAAGCCTTGTCTGCAAACCCAGCCAGCGCACCGGCCCCGGATTCGATGACGCAGCTATGCCCCAGCTTTTGCAGCAATTTGGCAGAATCAGGCGTCATCGCAACGCGCGCTTCGCCCTCAAAAATTTCCTTGGGTGCCCCAATCTTCAACAGTTTCTCCCCCGATATATGACGCGGCGTAAGGCGTCAGGTCCGTATTTCTGGTTTCCTATAACACCCCTTGACAAAAGTTTACAAGTTGGCGTTACAATTACGCCATAGTGGCATGCATCTGCGGCAATTCAACCCGGTAATTTTATTGCGCGGCAAAAATTAACGTTTAAACGCTGTATGTCACAGCCAGCGCCGCACTTGCCCGCTCCACTCTGTGAAATCCGCGCCAAAGGCTTGTTGCAGATGGGCTTCTTCGCCCTCAATGAACCGCGTGTTGATGGCCCAGACAAAAAGCGGCAGCAGCAAAATGCCCAAAAGGCTGTCCAAAATCAGGCACGCCCCCATCAGCACCAGCGCATCGCCCAGATAAATCGGGTTCCGACTGATCCGAAACACGCCCGAGGTCACCAGCGCATGCGCGGTACGCCGCGGGATAATCGTCGTGCGCAGACGCCCCATCTCCCACACGGCCAGCGCCATAAACCCCAGCCCTGCCAATACCAGCAACCCGCCCCCGACATCGCCAGCCACGCCAAACACCGGCACGGGCAGCGCGCGGGAAAGCCACCAGATCACCACCAAAAACATGCCCGTCCAAACCGGCGGCCAATCAAACAGCAGTCTCATACTTTATCCATCTTTTGATCTTGAACCCCTCGCCGCAAAGCGTTCCAATGCGCCCAATCAGACAAAGGATGCCCCATGCCAACCGATTTCGCCAGCCTTCGCGCACAATTCGACTTGCCAAAAGGCGTAATCTACCTCGACGGCAACTCGCTTGGCCCTTTGCCAAAGGCCGCAGCCGCCCGTGTGGCCCGTACCATCACTGACGAATGGGGGCAAATGCTGATCACCGGCTGGAACAAGGCGGGCTGGATGGCGCAACCGTCAAACATCGGCGACCGCATCGCGCGCCTTATCGGCGCCGAGGCTGGGTCCGTTGTCATGGGCGACACGCTGTCGATCAAGGTTTACCAAGCCCTTGCCTCGGCATTGGAAATGAACCCGACCCGCCGCGTGATCCTGTCTGATATCGGCAACTTCCCCTCAGATCTTTATATGGCTGACGGCCTCTGCCGCACGCTTGGCCAAGGTTACACCCTGAAAACCGTCGCGCCAGAGGCTGTGCTGGATGCGATCGACGACACCATCGCCGTCACGATGATCACCGAGGTTGATTACCGCACCGGCCGCAAACATGACATGCAGGCGATCACCGAACGCGCCCATCAACACGGCGCCCTCACCGTCTGGGATCTCGCACATTCGGCAGGCGCACTGCCCGTCCACCTCGCGCAATGCAATGCCGATTTCGCGGTCGGCTGCACCTATAAATACCTCAACTCCGGCCCCGGCGGCCCTGCCTTCATCTATGTCGCCCCCCGCCATCAGGAAACCGCCCGCCCTGCGCTGTCCGGCTGGCTCGGCCACGCCGCCCCTTTCGCCTTTGACCTCGACTATACCCCCGGCGCCGGTATTGAACGTATGCGCGTGGGCACGCCCCCCGTCCTGCAACTCGCAGCCCTCGAAGCCTCGCTGGATATCTGGGACCAAGCCGATATGGATGACGTGCGTGCGCAATCCATCACCCTGACTGACCGCTTTATCGCAGGGGTCGAGGCCGCCTGCCCCACCCTCACCCTCGCCTCACCGCGCGATGGCAAACAGCGCGGGTCACAAGCCTCGTTCCGCCACCCCGAGGGCTATGCGATCATGCAAGCCTGCATCGCCCAAGGCGTCATCGGCGATTTCCGCGCCCCCGACATCCTGCGCTTTGGCTTCACCCCACTCTACACCTCGGAACAAGACGTCGACAGCGCGATCACAATTCTGGCCAAAATCATGGAAACATCGCTCTGGGACCGGCCAGAATATAAAACCCGCGCCAAAGTGACCTGACCCCAGCGCAGCAAAATGATCCTCGCAATTTCATCTTGGCCCAAATACCTATCCGGCGGCACAACCCGTACGGCGGTGGGTATGCGCCACAACCTGACCGCCCACCTGCCGCTGTGCAGCCCCTCTGGCTGGGCTGGGCTGTGGCGCCATATGGCCGCATCTTCGGTTCTCTCGGGCCCAAAAACCGTACCTTTCACACGGCTTTCCCCATCCCAATCCGAAAGAACACCTAATGAAATGCCCAATATACACCCCGCTTGACCCTGCAACCGATGGCGCCGAAATGTCGTTTGACGGCCGCATGTCTTATGGCGACTACCTCTCTATCGACGCCATCCTGACGGCGCAAAACCCCGCGACCGATGCGCATGATGAAATGCTGTTCATCATCCAGCACCAAACCTCCGAGCTGTGGATGCGCCTCGCGCTGCACGAACTCAACGCCGCCCGTATCTGCATCGCAAATGACCGCCCGCGCGAGGCGTTTAAAATGCTCGCGCGCATCTCGCGCATCTTTGAGCAGCTTAATTCCGCTTGGGACGTGCTGCGCACCATGACGCCATCCGAATACACCCGTTTTCGCGACGGCCTCGGCCAATCTTCGGGCTTTCAAAGCCACCAATACCGGCTCATTGAATTTGCTGTGGGCAACCGCAACACGGCCATGCTGCGCCCACACGCGCACAGGGCTGATTACACAGCGCTGCTAACGGCCGAACTTGCCCGCCCCAGCCTTTACGACGAATCTTTGCGCTTTTTGCACCGCGCGGGCCTACCTGTTCCCGAAAACGTGATCACCCGCGACCTGACGCGCCCTTGGGAAACCAGTTCATCTGTGCAAGCTGTTTGGGAAACCATCTACCGTGCGCCCGAAACCTATTGGGAGGCTTACGAGCTGGCCGAGAAGCTCGTTGATTTCGAAGACTATTTCCGCAGATGGCGTTTCAATCACGTAATCACGGTTGAACGGATCATTGGGTTCAAACGCGGCACAGGCGGCACATCCGGCGTGCAATACCTGCGCAAAATGCTGGAAACCGAGCTGTTTCCAGAGCTTTGGCACCTAAGAACAACGCTTTAGGTGGCAAAAACCAGTGGATGAGCGGATATCCGACCAATTTTAGGGGCAATCGGCTTTGACCCACTGGTAACTTTGTTCTATCCGTGGAAACAATTGAATACTCCGCCCTTGGCGGCATAGTGAAGGTATATCTAATGCGCACTTTCGGTTCTACACTACGTTTCACAGGCCTTCCGCTCGCCCTTGGCTTTGCCCTTTCGGCTTGCGTCCCGCATCAAGAAACGCAGATGGCCAGTTCGCCCCCAGTGGCGTCGATTGGCGATAGCGTCTATGTTGCCAAAATGGACGGTGCCATTGCGATACCTGCCATCCCTTTAGATAAACTGCCCGAAGCCTATCGCCGCCAAGAGGTTGCCTACCAGACCGATCGCCCTGTGGGTTCAATCATCATCCACCCGGGCCAAAAGTTCCTCTACTTTGTCACCGGCAAAAATAAGGCAATCCGCTACGGCATCTCGGTCGGTAAAGACGGCTTTGAATGGGCGGGTGAGGCTGTTGTCTCGCAAACCAAAAACTGGCCAACCTGGACACCGCCCAAGGAAATGATTGCCCGCAGCCCCAAGCTGGAAAAATGGAAAGACGGCCAGCCCGGCGGCCCGACCAACCCGCTTGGCGCGCGTGCGATTTACCTGCTGTCTGGCGGGCGTGATTATGGCTACCGCATCCACGGCACGCCTGATTGGTGGTCGATTGGCAAGAACGCCTCGTCGGGCTGTATCCGTATGATCCAACAAGACGTGATCGACCTGAACACCCGCGTGCAACCGGGCGCAACGGTTCTGGTACTGAACGCCGATGGGTCAACGCCCAAGGGCCTGAAAATTCCGACACCGCCAAAGCCAAAACAATCGGTGGCAAAACCCAAAGCGACACCTATTGTGCCGGAACTTGAGATCAAAACCGTCACCTATCAGGCCGAACCAGCTGCGGCGGCAACAGCCCCTGCGGTTGTTGTCGCCCCAGCGGTCACAACACCAACGGCTGCGACACCCGAGGCGACAACAACAACCGGTACCGCGCCCTTGATCCTGTTGCCAAAGACCCCAGCCCAATAACATCGGACATAAACGCATAAAAAAACGGCGGGTCCGAAAGGCCCGCCGTTTTTTATGTCTACTGTCTTTTGTGCCTACAGCATGTCAGCCAAGAGCTTTAGGCCCCGGCCATTGCCCGCACCAAAGGCCGCTGCCCTTCGGCCCATGCCGCCGCCGCCGCACCAAAGGCGGTAAACAAGGGCCGCGACACCGGGTCCATCGCGGCATTCCATTCGGGATGCCATTGCACCGACATCGTGAACCCTGGCGCATCTTTGATATAAATCGCCTCGGGCGTGCCATCCGGGGCCAAGCCATCGACGACCACCCGCGGCCCCGCTTGGCAAATTCCTTGCCCGTGCAGCGTGTTTGTCATCACCTCATTCGCACCCATCAAACGGGCAAAAACCCCGCCATCGGTGAACCGCACAGCATGCCGCAGCGCAAACTTTTCCTCAATGGTGCCATCGGGCGGCATCCGGTGGTTCATCCGCCCGGGCAAATCGCGGATCTCGGGCGATAGCGTGCCCCCCATCGCCACATTCACCTCTTGAAAGCCACGGCAAATCCCCATGAACGGCTGCCCGCGATCCACGCACGCCCGCACCAATGGCAACGTCACAGCATCACGGCAGCGATCAAAGTCGCCATGCGCAGGCGTCTCGGCCTCGCCATACTCGGACGGATGCACATTCGGCCGGCCCCCCGTCAGCAAAAACCCGTCACACAACTCCAGCAGTTCGTCCACGCTTACAAAATGCGGGTCTGATGGGATGATAATCGGCAAGCACCCCGCCACTTCGGCAACGGCAGCCGAGTTCATCGTGCCCCCCGCATGCACAGGGTAGCTGTCATTCAGCAAATTCATATTGCCGATAATCCCGATCACCGGGCGTCTGGATGAACGACTGCGCATTGGGTCCCCGCTTAAAATTCAACACCATGCATATAAGATAGGCGACGCCGCGCCAATGGTGAAGGGGCAACCGCCCTTCACAAAGCCTGGATTTACATTCCTCCGGCAGGAACCTTGCAGAGTGCTTAAATATTCAGCATGAAAGCCCCAGAATGAAACACCTCCTGCTCGCATCCGCCATTATCCTCCCGCTTCAGGCGATGGCCCAAGACCATACCGGCCATATTGACCAGCGATCAATCCGCTTCCTCGCAGGCCTTTGCCGCCGCCACCGCCCAGATGCACGCCAACATGAACCTGCCGCTAACAGGCGATGCCGATGTCGACTTCATTGCCGGCATGAGTCCACACCACCAAGGCGTCATTACCGCACAAGAGGCCGAAATCGCTTTGATGAAAACCTAGTTGGCCAAACACAAAAAATAACCCCGTGACAATCGCGCCTCGCTGGTCACAATAGCCCAAACAGACCAAGCGAGGCGCACCATGATCAACAGCTATTCCCTGCAAAACGGGGTACTTACCCCGCATACAGGCAGCCTTGATACGGCCATCTGGCTTGATCTCGACAGCCCCAACGACGAGGAGGAGGCAGCGGTTGAGGCGGTGTTGAACTGCGACATCCCGACCCAAGCCGAGATGAACGAGATCGAGATTTCATCGCGCCTCTACACCTATGACCACGCCACCTATATGACCGCAATCCTGCCTGCAAACTCGGATGGCGGCGATCCGTTGATGGGGCCGGTCAGCTTTGTCCTGACCGCTACGCATCTTGTCACGGTCCGCTACCACAACCCCCGCGTTTTTGCCACGTTCCCGCCGCGCGCGCAGGCAACCAAAATAGAAATAAGCGGCGCAGATTCTTGCCTCTTGGCCTTGATGGAGGCGATTATCGACCGCCAAGCCGATATTTTAGAACGCGCCGCCGCCGAGATTGACATGGAATCGCGCGGGCTGTTCCAACCCAAACAGCGCGGCAAAAGCAAAGACTACCAAAAGGTTCTGGAAAAAATCGGCCAAATGGGCAATCTCAATTCCAACATCCGCGACAGCTTGCTAACATTGGAACGGCTTGTCACCTATCTCGGCCAGCTTTTGACCAAGCATGATGTCAACCCAGACATGCGCGAGCGCGCGCGAACCCTGTCGAGTGATGTGAAATCGCTGACCGATCACGCCAATTTCGTGGCGTCAAAAATCACCTTTTTGCTGGATGCCACACTGGGCCTGATCGGGATTGAACAAAATGGCATCTTCAAGATCTTTTCGGTTGTGTCGGTGATCTTCCTGCCGCCCACTCTGATTGCCTCGATGTTTGGCATGAACTTCACCCATATGCCCGAGTTGGCCTGGGAACATGGCTATGCCTATGCTGTGGGCCTGATGATCACCTTTGCCGTGCTGCCCTATCTGTATTTCAAGTTTAAAAAGTGGTTATGATCTTCACAAACCACCTTAAGTAGTTGGTGTAATACCATGTTTTAAAATATAATTTTACAAAGGAATTCCTCTCGAAACTATAAAGCATAATTTCAAGAGAAACCGATCCCCCTGCGTGCGACCTACCGCGATGAAATCGCGCGCGTTGCGGCCAAAATCCCGCCTTCACCATGCGCTATTTTCAAGGTCTGCATCCCCGTCTCCATCACCGCGAGCACGCCCAAAGTCATGTGGGCGTTCACATGCCCCATATGGGCCACCCGCAAAAAACCGTGCCACGCCGGATCATTGGGCAAAGCCATGCCAAGCCCGATGCCCAGCGTCACGCCAGCCTCTTTTTCGCACCATTCCCGCAGGCGGGTTGCATCCTGCCCGCCAATCCGCGCCGCCGTGACCGAACAGCCGCGATTGGCCGGATCAGCGACATTCATCGCAATTGTCGGGCTGCCGCTGGCCCACACGTCAAAGGCCGCCCAAACCGCCCCCGCCAAGGCCCGATGCCGCGCCCAGATGTTTTCCAAGCCCTCTTCTTCAATCATCATCAGCGCCTCGGACAGGCCATAGAGATGATGCGTGGGCGCCGTGCCGTTGAAATATTGCCAAAACTCGGTGCCGTTTGCCCGCAGCTCCCAATCCCAATAGGGCGTGCGCAAATCACTCCCGCGGCAGCGGTCACGCGCTTTTTCGGAAAACCACACAAACCCCAAACCCGGCGGGGTCATCAGGCCTTTTTGGCTGGCAGCCACCGTCACGTCGACTCCCCAATCATCCATCCGGTATTCGTCACAGCCCAAGGACGCAATACAATCAACCGCCAACAGCGCCGGGTGCCCCACCGTATCCAAAACCGCCCGCAATGCCGCGATATTGGTTTTGATCGAGCTGGATGTATCCACCTGCGTCGCCAGCAAAGCCTTGATCTTATGCCCGCTATCGGCCCGCAACGCCGCCTCGACCCGCGCCATGTCGACGGGTGAGGATGTACCAAAATCCATCACCTCGACATCAACACCCATGGCCCGTGCAGATTCGGCCCAGCCAATGCCAAACCGCCCCACAGCCAGCACAAGCGCCTTATCGCCGCGCGAAAACAGGTTGGCATTCGCCGCCTCCCACGCGCCATGACCGTTACCGATATAAATGGCACAGTTTTGCTGCGTGCCCGCAACCGCCTTTAGCCGCGGCCAAATGCCTGCGACCACGTCATAAATCTCGCCGCCATAAATATTGGGAGAGGCGCGGTGCATCGCCCGCAACACGCGATCAGGCATCACAGACGGGCCAGGAATGGCAAGATAAGGGCGCCCATAGGCAAGCGAGACGGGAGATTTCATGAGGGGGATTTCCTGCAATTTCATGCCCAAGTGCTAGGCCCGCCCAAGCGATGCGTCAACCACTCTCAAACGCCAAACGCGCGACAAAAGAACCGCTGCCTTGCAGGTGCCAACAATATCGCGTTACACCTTTGGCAACCTGTCCTTATTTTGGCGCTTTGCTTGTGACCCAAAAAACTGATGCCGCCCCGAACCCTTATCGCTCGACCCGCCTGTTCGGGCGGCTTTGGTCGGGGTATTTGCACCAATATCGCGGACTGATGGCGCTGGCTCTGGTCGTTATGGTCATTGAGGGCAGTACGCTTGGCGCGCTATCTTATATGCTAAAGCCCCTGTTTGATAAGGTGTTTACCAGTGGTGGCGAAGGCGCGCTGATCTGGGTTGGCTTTGGCATTCTGGGACTGTTTTTGTTGCGGGCGATCACTTCGATCACCTCAAAAACCTTGCTGACCACGATTGCGCAGCGGTCTTCCTCAACCATGCAGGTTGACCTGCTGCGCCACATCCTGACGCTTGACGCCAGTTTTTTCCAAACCAACCCGCCCGGCGCGTTGATTGAACGGGTGCAAGGCGACACGCAGGCCGTGCAAGGCGTGTGGTCAACCATCATCACAGGCTTTGGCCGTGATACGATTTCGCTGATTGGCCTGTTTGCCGTAGCGATTGCGATTGATCCGGTCTGGACCTTGGCCGCGATGATCGGCGCGCCGCTGCTGATTCTACCTGCCTTGGTCGTTCAGCGCTATATTCGCCGCAAAACCGCCGCCATGCGGGCCGAGGCGGGCAACCGCGCCACCCGTCTGGATGAGGTGTTTCACGGCATTCAGGCGGTCAAGCTAAACCGGATGGAGGCGTATCAGACCTCGCGCTTCAACACGATCGTGCAGCGCATTGTGAAGGCCGAGATTAAAACCGTGGTCGGGCGCTCGACCATCCCCGCCTTGGTGGATGTGATCACCGGGATCGGCTTTTTCGCGGTGCTGATGCTAGGTGGCTCGCAGATTGTTGAGGGCGAGCGCACAATTGGCGATTTCATGGCGTTTTTTTCGTCGATGGCGCTGACATTCCAACCGCTGCGCCGCATGGGCGATATGGCGGGATTTTGGCAGATCGCCGCCGCCAGCCTAGAGCGTCTGTTCCGGCTGTTCGATAGCGAACCTGCCCCGCGCCCCTTGGCGACGGCAAGCGTGCAGCATCCGGGCCACGCCCCGCGCATCACAGTCCAAGACGTGGTGTTCGGCTATGGCGAAACGCCGGTGTTGCACGGCCTTAGCTTTACCGCCGAGGCGGGCAAGATGACCGCCCTTGTGGGGGCCTCGGGTGCCGGTAAAAGCACTGTCTTTAACCTGCTGACTGCGATGGCAGAACCGCAGGAAGGCCAGATCAGCCTTGATGGCACCGATATCGCCACCTTGATGCTGCCCGACCTGCGCAGCCAGTTTGCCGTAGTCACTCAAGACGCCGCCCTGTTTGATGAAACCATCCGCGAAAACATCGCATTGGGCAGCAAGCCAGAGGCGGCACAGCTGACCGCTGCAATGGATGCCGCCCATGTGTCGGAATTTGTGGCCAAGCTGCCCTTGGGGTTGGATAGCCCCGCTGGCCCGCGCGGCTCGGCCCTTTCGGGCGGGCAGCGCCAGCGTGTGGCGATTGCCCGCGCCCTGCTGCGTGACGCGCCCGTGCTGCTGCTGGATGAGGCGACAAGTGCACTGGATGCCCAATCCGAGGCACTGGTGGCCGATGCTTTGGCCCGCGCCGCCAAAGGCCGTACCACGATTGTGATCGCGCATAGGTTGGCCACGATACGCAATGCCGACCGGATTGTGGTGATGGATCAGGGGCGCGTGGTTGATAGCGGCACACATGACGAATTGCTGGCCCGTTCCGGCCTTTACGCCGATCTGTGCAAGTTGCAGTTTCAGGCCTGACTTATCCGAATTTGCAGGAGCAAACCGATGCCCAGTGACCAAACCGATCTCCGCAGTGTTGCAGTCGTCACTGGGGCCGATGCGATTGGCTTTTTGCAAGGGCTGGTCACGAATAACGTGCAACCGCTGGCAGATGCGGCGGGGATCGTCTGGACCGCGTTTCTGTCGCCTCAAGGCAAATATCTGGCCGATTTCTTTGTGGTCAATACCGGTGCTGCGCTGCTGTTGGATATGCCCGCACTGGCCGCCGAGGATGTGCTAAAGCGGCTGTCGATGTACCGCCTGCGCGCCGATGTGCAAATCGCCATCGCCAACGACCGGCACGTCACGCGCGGCCTTGGCCCCACCCCAAGCGGCGCATTTGCCGACCCGCGCCACACAGGGCTTGGTTGGCGGCTCTACGGCCCCACAGCTGGGCCGGATGACGGTACAGATTGGAACGCCTTGCGTGTGCAGCACCTTATCCCCGCTTACGGGGCCGAGCTGACGCCGAATGACAGCTATATTCTGGAATGCGGTTTTGAGCGCCTGCATGGCGTCGATTTCCGCAAGGGCTGTTACGTGGGCCAAGAAGTGACCGCGCGGATGAAGCATAAGACCGAGCTGCGCAAAGGCATCGCCCGCGTGTCGGTTTCCGCACCCGTGGCCTTGGGGGCCGAGATTATGGCCGATGGCAAACCCGTGGGGCAAATCTTTACCCAAGCGGGCGGTGAGGCGATTGCCTACCTGCGCTTTGACCGTATTGCCGACGGGATGACCGCAGAAGGTGCCGCGGTAGGGTATTTGGGGGCAGACTAGCCCGCCCCCGAACCTTTTAGGCGCGCTCGGAATATTCCATCAATTCCGTATGCACGATGATCTCTTCATCCACGCCGATAAACGGCGGGATCATGATCCGCACGCCATTGTCCAAAATCGCAGGCTTAAAGCTGTTGGCAGCAGTTTGGCCTTTTTGGACAGGCTCAGTCTCAACGATTTTGCACTTTACCTTTTGCGGCAGGCGCATCGACAGCGCCTCATCGCCGAAATATTCGACCGTCGCCATCATCCCGTCTTGCAAGAACGGGCGGCGATCGCCCAACAAATCGGCAGGCAGTTCGATCTGCTCATAGGTTTCCGAGTCCATGAACACCAACATCCCGTCGGTTTCATAGAGGAACTGCTGATCCTTGTTTTCCAAGGTTACGCGCTCGACCTTATCTTCTGACCGAAAGCGTTCGTTCAGTTTGCGGCCGTCGCGCAGGTTTTTCAGCTCGACCTGCGCAAATGCGCCACCCTTGCCGGGCTTTACGATATTGACCTTAACAGCCGCCCAAAGGCCACCGTCATGCTCCAGAATAAAGCTAGGCTTGATTTCATTTCCGTTGATCTTTGGCATTATGACAAAACCTTGTCGAAAAGTTGAAGAATTCCTTATCAACCCTATATATATCCCTGTTAGCGCCTACAAGCTTACAAGATACAGTGCTAGATCCGGCAAGCTATGCAGTGCAAGCATGGCAGGTATGCCGAATGAGGGATGCCGAATCGCGCAAAAATGGTCATATTGCGCGAACGTCGGAAAACACAAGACCAAGAATAGGACGGCCAGATGCTAGACTTCGTTGATGGAACTGCTTTCAACTTTGAACAAGGCCAGCGCGCACGCAAACTTTTTGCGGCAGTCGTGCTAGCAGCTTTGGACGATGCGATCGCGGATGACAAGAAATATGGCAACGGCCCAGATCAAATCGCCCGCTGGGCACGTTCGCGCGATGGCCGCGAAGTGTTGTCTTGCTCGGGGATTGACCCGAATGAGCGCGTTGTCAAAGGCTTGATGGAATTCGTTTCCAAAGGCATTCGGACATCTGTTGCGCTGTCGCGCGAAGAGTCCGAGCGTCGCAATGCGGCCGAGCAAGCAGAAGCTGCTTAATATTTGCCCATTGATTAAAAAAACGCGCCCGAGTTTGGGCGCGTTTTTTTATGCGTGATTTTAGCTATTCCTGTTATACAGGGCCCCAAGCAGGCCCTTAATCAAGGCTTTTCGCCGTCATGGCACGGTTAATCTCGGCCCGAACCAGCTTGCGTATATTGCGCGTGATACGCTCGCCCAAGGGGCCGCTTAGCTCTTGGTTGATCAGATCGCGGACCAAATCACGCAGAACGGCCTCATCAAAACGCAGCTCAGGCTCGCTGTCTTCTGACGTTTCAGTCACCGTTTCGGGTGCAACCATTGCGTCCAAAGCCAAAACCTCGGCCACAGCCGCAGCCTCTGCCCTGTCACCAATCGCTTTGGCGGCGTATTGCGTGAGGGCGTCAGCCTTGGCCACCTCCTCCTCATCGCGCCAATCGGGAGCCTGCCACGCGTCCGCAAGACTGTCGCCGGTCTCAGGCTCCCAATCTTCATCGGCGTCCGATACCCCTGCCGCGATTTCATTAACAACGCGGGTTACATCAGACGTGGCTTGTGCGGATGTTGGCGCCCAACCGGGAAACGGTTCCGCCTCTTCATTATTTTCGGGCAGCCAGTCTTCCTCATGGGCTTGCGCCGCTTCTGGAGGCAATTCTGCGCCTGAGTCTGCAAAAGACGGCTCTTCGGTAACGTCAGTTCTGCTCTGCGCGGGGTGTACTTGGATCACCTGCCCAGACATGCCAAAGCCATCGTTCTCGACAAACTCATAGGGCGCCTCTGGTGCATCTTGGCTTTCGGGCATATCCGCTACTTGATCCGAGACCACGCGCAGGGCCGGCGTTAACAATAGTTTGCCTTTGCCGCCCGCGACACCGCCCTGAACAACCGGATGTGCAGATGCCGCTTGCGGCGCAACAGGGCGCAGATCCTCGGAGACAAGCTTGCGAATCGAAGCCAGAACGTCCTCAATATCAACTGTGCTCATCGGTTCTGACATACTACCCACCCCATCGCCTGACATGCGGCCCCAAAAGACCAGACGCAAAATACTTACAAACCCTTGCAGATCTCTGCCAAAGTTTAGCCCCTTGGCTTGGCCATGACAAGGAATTGGGCGCGTTCCAGTTAACGATTTCCAATTTTACCAAGGATTATCACCGTTTGCGAGACAGTTTTAGCGCCGACGGCCCAGCCTGCCCCCAAAATGCACAAAGCCGCGCCTTTTTTCAAGGGGCGCGGCTTTGGTCAACTGCACTGCGGTATGGGGCTTAGTTTCCGCCGATAGCCTTTAGAACACGGTCCAACCGTTTGCCCTGCGAAGAGGTTGCAGGCGCCGATTTGACAGCATTGTAATACGCCTCGGGATCATAGGTCGCGATGCCCAGCTTTAGGTGATCGACCGTCAAAAGCCCCATCTGCGCCAGCAATGTATAGACCCCAATCGAATAGCTGGCCTGTGCCGAAAGCCGCGCGGTGCGGGCCGACAGCAACTCTTGCTCGGCGTTCAGCACATCCAACGTGGTCCGAGAGCCCAGCTTGGCCTCTTCCTTGACGCCGTCATAGGCGGTTTGGGCCGAACGGATCTGGCGATCAGTGGCCGCAATACCGGCTTGTGAGACCTGAATGTTAGACCAAGCTGCCCCCACCGATTGCAAAACGGTTGCAACGGTCTGGTTCAGGCTTGCTCGCGATTGATCACGCGATGCCAGCGCTTGCCGGTAGAACGACGAACTCCGGCCGCCATTGTAAATCGTCTGGCTCAGCGTGATCGAGGTGCTGAAACTATCGCTGGTTTTCTTGCTGGAATTCGTCGCCGTTACGCCCCCTGACAGAGATGGGCCCATATTCGCCTTGGCCAGTGCAATGCTCAATTCCGCAGCCGCAACCTGATGCTGCAACTGATGAATGCTGGGATGGGTTTTGCGCGCCACAGCCTGCGCCTCGGCCAAGCCCTTTGCCGTATAAGGCATCTTAGGCAGCGGCTTTAAGCTGCTGGGATAATGACCAATTTTCAGTTTATAAGTTTCACGCGCGACGGCATAATCGCCTTGGGCGCTGGCCAGTTCTGATTGCGATGCAGCAAGCTGGGCATCGGCAATGGCCACGTCAGTGCGCGTAATTTCACCCACCTCAAAACGGTCTTTGGCGGCTTGCAATTCTTGTCCGATCAACCGCACATTGGCCTGACGCAACAACACAGCATCCTGCTGCTGCTGCAAAGTAACATAGGCCGAAACGGCATCCAGCAAAACCTGCTGTTCATAGCTGATCAGCGACGAACGCGTTGCCAAAACGGTTTCTTTTTGCACAGCGATTGACGCTGCATTGCGCCCGAAATCATAGAGAGTCATTTCGGCAACCAAGGATACGCTGCCGTATAGACCTTCGTACGAGCTCGTATGCGAATAGGTGCCGTTGCTTTGAAAGCTAAGAACGGGCCGCAACAGCGCAACAGCCTGTGCAACGCCCTCATCCGCCGATCGCAAAACCGCACGGTTCTGTTCTAACAGGTTTGAATTCTGGTAGGCGGCCGTCAATGCATCAGCAAGGCTTTCAGCAGATGCCCATTGCGGCAATGCCATCAAGGCACTTATCACCCCTGCACGAACGACTTTTCCAAGTGAGACCATGTTCTTATTCCTGCTCGCTTTTGCGAATTATTGAGACCTCAAAGCGCGAATGCTTTGGGTTTGGTGAACCCCTGCAACACTGGCGCCGATGCGTTAAAAGCGTAGCGCCACGTCAGCCCCTGCCCGGCCTTATGGCCGATACGGGCAACCCCAAGGCTGCCTTCCATGAAAATCGCAGCAATACGACCGCCATCTTTCAATTGTTCAACCAGACCGACTGGCACGTCTTCAACAGCGCCCTGCACGATGATCACATCGAACGGCCCGTGTTTTGCAGCACCCACAGCCAAATGCCCGGCAATCACAGCCGCATTATCAACGCCATGCTCTGACAGGCGGCGTTGCGCATCAGCGGCCAGCGCTTCATCCTCTTCCACTGCGACGACAACATCGGCAAGGCGGGCAATCACTGCAGTCGAATAGCCGTAACCGCAGCCCAAATCGAGAACCGCCTCATCCGGCTGCACATCAACCGAGTCAAGCAGTTTGGCAAAGCTGCGTGGTTCCAACATCACGCGGCCCGGCGCAATTTCAAGGTTGCCACCAACATAGGCGGCCTCAAGCTGATCGTTGGGCACATAGGCCTCACGCGGGACGGCAAGCATCGATTCGATGATCGGAAACTTGGTCACATCCGAAGGGCGAACCTGCGTATCGACCATCATGGTCCGACGGGCGGCAAAATTGGTCATATCTGAACCCAGTGGTTTAGTTGCAATTAAAAATGTGATGCCACAAATCAAGGCCGTGGGCAACATGCTGTGCGCAGGCTGCACCGGCTTTTAACATATAACAAGCTGTATGTTATCAAGCATCGCCGACTGGTGCATTACAAAGCTTGCCCCAAGACGCACGCCGCGGCATTCTGTTGCAATATGACACAGAAGCCCCCACAGATATGGCCAATTACAACAGGTGAAACCTCTTTTTGGCATCGCCAAATCGGGGCACAGCCGCCGCGCGCGCCAATTGTCGCACCTGTCCATACCGATGTCTGCATCATTGGCGCAGGGTTTACCGGCCTTTGGGCGGCCTATTATCTGGCTCGCGCCGCGCCTGCCTTGAAAATTACGGTGATAGAGGCCAAGCATGTGGGCTTTGGTGCCTCTGGTCGTAATGGCGGGTGGATGACGGGCGGTTTTGCCTGGGCGCATGATCGCTATCTCGCGACCTCCGATGCCGAAAGCCTGCGGGCGATGGTACGCGCCATGACGGGCACGGTGGATGAGATCATCTCAGTGACAAAATCCGCGGGTATCGACGCCAATATCCGCCGCACGGACGAGTTGCTGGTCGCCACAAACCCCGCCCAACTGTTGCGGCTTGGCGCCGAACACCAAATCCGCAGCCATTGGGGCGAAGATGTCCAGATGATCGGCGCGGCGGCACTGGCTGCCCGCATCCGCATCCCCTCGGCCCAAGGCGCAATGGTCGTGCCGCATGTCGCACGCATCCAGCCTGCCAAACTGGTGCAAGGGCTGGCGCGGCTGGTGGAATCCTTGGGCGTACAGATTTATCAAAACACCCCCGCCACAGCCCTGCATCCTGGCCGCGTTGAAACATCCCACGGCCCTGTTTTCGCACGCACAATCCTGCGCGCTACCGAGGCCTTTACCAGCCGGCTTGCAGGCCATCAGCGCGATATCCTACCGCTGAACTCGGCCCAAATCATCACCGCCCCTTTGCCTGATCAGGTTTGGGATAAGATCGGCTGGCAAGGCTATGAAATACTAGGGGATTTTGCCAACGCCTATTGCTATTGCCAGCGCACCGATGACGGGCGCATCGCCGTAGGCGGCCGCGGTATTCCCTACCGCTATAACAACCGGCTCGATGATAACGGCACCCCTGATGATGAGACAATCCGCCGCCTGATAACCATCTTGCACTCCCATTTTCCCGCCGCAGCCCATGCGCCGATTGACCACGCGTGGTGCGGCACCCTTGGCGTGCCGCGCGACTGGTGCGCAAGGGTCGATTTTGACGCCAAAACCCGTATCGGTTCGGCGGGCGGCTATGTCGGCGTTGGCGTCTCTACGTCCAACCTTGCAGGCCGCACCTTGGCCGATCTGGCGTTGGACAGAACCACCGCGCTTACCCGTTTGCCATGGGTCAACCGCCCCCTGCGCAAATGGGAGCCTGAACCCCTCCGCTGGCTGGGTCTGCGCGGCATGTACAAACTGCTAAACGCCGCCGACCGCGCCGAGACAAAAGGCGCGAACCCTTCGGCCCTCGCCACGCTCGGCGCATGGATCAAAAACAGCTGATCCGGTTTCATCTTGGCACAAATACCTAAAACCGGACGCTGGCCCCAAAACCGAACGGCAGCTAGCCTTCTACAGCCACCCCGCGTCGCGCATTTTACGAACCGCAGGACGCGCTTCCATCGCAGCCATAAAGGCATACAGCTTGGGAAAGCCCGCTACATCCACGCCGTCGCCCGCCAACCACGTTGTCGCCACAAATAAATATGCATCGGCCAATGATATCTGGTCGCCCAAAACGAACGGCCCCTGCATCACCTCAACCTCTAGATACCCGCAGGCCGCCCGCATCGTTTCGGGCACTTTGGCGCGCATATCGGCAAAACTGGCCTCGTCATTCGCCCAACGATGCCCGCGCAGCTTATGCGCATGGTTAACATGAAAGGTTGAGGCAATGTAATACATCGCTTCACGCATTTTGGCGGCCTGAAAGGCGTTATCCGGCACCAACGCAGGCGCCAAACTGCCAATGTATTCCAAAATAGCGCCCGTTTCGGTCAGCGTACCTTGATCTAAAATCAAACTTGGCACGCGGCCTTTGGGGTTAATCGCCAGATATGCGGGCTGCGCTTGCGCCCCTGCGGCAAAATCAAGCACCACCGGCGTATAGGCCAGCCCAGCCTCTTCTAACGCAATTGCCACCGCGATTGAAATCGTGCCTTTGGCCAAATACAGCTTCATTTTTGTACCTCTATTTTTCGGCACCAGCCTAACCACGCCCGCGCCAAAGCCAAGCGCAAAACGCCGTCACGCGCCCAAAATCTGGGTCCGATGCTCGGTCAGGTAAATGCGCAGCCACGGGGTAAATGCCTCGGGCGTCTGCACAATCTCATGCAGCAACGCGTCAACGGAAACCCAGCGCACCGCTTGCACCTCGTCCGGGTTCAGGCTCATCGCCAACTCCGCGCCCGCCTCGGCGACAAAAACTGCCACAACCTCATCCTCGGTCAGGCCATTGCCCACATTGGCGCGGTAGCGCACTTCGCCAACGGCACGCAAGCTAAGCCCCTCAATGCCCAGCTCATCCCCCAGCCTGCGATAGGCGCAAATGGTGTCGGCCTCATCCCAATGCGGGTGGGTGCAGCAGGTATTGGCCCATAGGTTCGGGGTATGATATTTGTCCGAGGCACGTTGCTGGATCAGCAACTTGTCACCTGCCAGTACAAACACCGATACCGCCTTATGGCGCAGGCCCCGCTGATGCACGGCCAGCTTTTCCATCGGCTGCAAAACGCCATCAACCCATGCAGGAATTAGATCCATTTGGCCATCGGCGGCAGGCTCATCAACACGGCATTTGCATCATGCCCCGTGGCAAGGCCAAACTTGGTGCCACGGTCATACACAAGGTTATATTCGGCATAAAGCCCGCGATGGATAAGCTGGGTTTCCTTATCAGATTCCGACCAAAGCGTATCACGCCGCGCATCGACCAGCGGCACATAGGCAGGCAAGAACGCGCGGCCAATATCTTGGGTCAGCGCAAAATCAGCGGCCCAATCGCCGGTGTTGCGGTCATCCATGAAAATGCCGCCCACGCCCCGCGCACGGTTGCGGTGTGGAATATAAAAGTATTCATCTGCCCAAGCCTTTAACTTGGGGTACAGATCATCGCCATGTGGGGCGAGGTGTTTGGCCTGTGTGGCGTGGAAATGGGCGGTATCCTCGGCATATTCAATGCAGGGGTTCAAATCGGAGCCACCGCCAAACCACCACGCATGCGGGGTCCAAAACATCCGTGTGTTCATGTGAACGGCGGGAGCATGGGGGTTTTGCATATGGGCCACAAGGCTGATGCCAGAGGCCCAAAAGCGCGGGTCGCTTTCCATGCCCGGCACACCGCGCGCGGCCATCGCCTTTTGCGCGGCAGGGCCAAGATCGCCGTAAACGGTGGAAATATTCACCCCCACCTTTTCAAACACCCGCCCGCCACGCATGACAGACATCAAGCCGCCGCCAGCGTCTGATCCATCCTCGGCACTGCGCTGGGTTGGTGTTACTTCAAACCGCCCTGCGGGCAGGTTGGCGTTAGGGCCCGCGGTTTGGCGATCCTCCAAGCTCTCAAAACTTGCAACAATCTCATCGCGCAGGGTGCGAAACCACGCGGCTGCCGTTGCGCGTTCTTGGTCCAAAGCTTGGGTCATCATCGCCTCCAATCCGGTTTGCGGCCCCTTTAGCACTTGGGCGCGAGGCCGCCAAGGCCGCAGCTTAAATCGTGCGCATCAGCCGCAGCGCATCATAAATCGCGGCATGGGTATTGCGCGAGGCCACAGCGTCGCCAATCCGGTAGAGCACAAACGCCCCATCGGGGTTGGGGGCAATGGTTTGTGGCTGGCGGGCAATCAGCGCCTCATAGTCAACTTGGCCAAGGTTTTTGGATTGCGGGCGCAGCGCGAAATATAGATCATCCAGCGGCACGGTGCCATTGTTGACGATCACTTGATCGACCCGCCGTTCGCGCGTCATATCACCGTAATCAGAGCCGACAACCGCCACCAATTGGTTACCGTCACGCCGCACCGATAGCACGCGCCATGTGACAGTAAAAACCGCATCAGCCCGTTGCAGTGTGCGCATATAGGGCACCAAATTCATCGCCATCACCTCGGGCGAAAAGCTGCGATCGCGTGTCATGATCTCAACTTTACCACCTGCCTCGACAACCTTATCGGCGGCTTGCAACCCTGCCGCATCGCCTGCCTCATCATAGATAAGGACGTTTGCGCCGGGGCGCACATCCCCCGACAAAATATCCCATGTTGAGGTGGTAAGATCGTTTCCGCTGTCCAAGATCGCGGTTTCGGGCAGGCCGCCCGTGGCGATAATCACCACATCGGCAGCTTCATCCAATATCACAGCTTCGTCCGCCAAGCTGTTGTATTTTATGGAAACACCCAACTTCTCACATTGCGCCAAGCGCCAATCTATAATCCCGATCATTTCTCGGCGCCGTGGGGTTTGGGCGGTCAGGCGAATTTGGCCGCCAGCATGGGCTGCGGCCTCATGCACCACCACGCTATGCCCGCGCAGGGCGGCCACGCGTGCGGCCTCCAGCCCCGCTGGCCCTGCGCCGATGATCAACACCTTTTTGCGCACATCCGCCCGCCCAATCTCATGCGGTTGCTCCACCTCTCGGCCGGTTGACGGGTTGTGGATGCAATAGGCGTGGCCACCTTGGTAAATTCGGTCAAGGCAGTAATTCGCGCCGACACAGGGGCGAATATCATCCTCGCGCCCTTCGATGATTTTGCGCACCAAATGCGGGTCGGTCATATGGGCGCGGGTCATGCCGACCATATCCAGCTTGCCACTGGCGATGGCATGGCGGGCGGTTGCAACATCGGGGATGCGGCTGGCGTGGAACGTGGGCAGCCCCACCTCGGCGCGGATACGGCCTGCAAAATCCAGATGCGGCGCGGATTTCATGCCTTGTATCGGGATCACATCTGTCATCGCAGGGTCGGTGTGGATTTGGCCACGAATGACGTTCAGAAAGTCAACATTGCCGCTGTCGCGAAACAGCTTGCCAATCGCCACGCCTTCCTCGGCATCTATGCCACCTTTGGCTACTTCATCCGCCGTATAGCGCATACCGATCAGGAATTTCTCCCCCACACGTGCGCGGATTGCGGCCACCACATCCAGCGCAAACCGCGCGCGGTTTTCCAAGCTGCCGCCGTAGGGGCCGTCCAGGTCATTGGTTAAGGGCGACATGAATTGGTCCATCAAATGGCCGTAGCATTCCAGTTCCACCCCATCCAAACCCGCCGCAGACATGCGTTCCGCGCCATCGGCGTAGTCTTGGATAATACGGGCAATATCCCAATCCTCGACCTTCTTGGGATAGGCCCGATGCGCCGGTTCGCGGGCATGCGAGGTGGAAACCGATGGCAGCCAATCGCCTTTGTCCCAGCGCGTGCGGCGGCCCAAATGGGTAAGCTGGATCATCACCGCCGCCCCGTGATCATGGCATTCATCGGCCATCTGCTTCATCCAGCCGACGACCTCATCCTTCCAGACTAAGATATTGTTAAACACCGGCGGGCTATCGCGCGAGACTGACCCCGACCCCGCCGTCATCGTCAGTGCCACACCCGCGCGGGCGCGTTCTACGTGATAGGCACGGTAGCGTTCTTTGGGCATCCCATCATCAGGATAGGCGGGTTCATGGCTGGTGATCATGATCCTGTTGCGCAGGGTCAGATGCTTTAACTGGTAGGGCTGCAAAAGCGGGTCGCTGGACATGGGGCACCTCGTGATGTGTCACCTAAGGTTAGCGCCCAATTCGGCAATGCCAATCTGCAAATGCGACAGTTCAAGGTCTGACCAAGCCAAGGGGCAAAATCCTCAATGCGCAGTCAGCCTGTTGCCTCGATCACCGCGCGCAGCCGTTCAACGCATGATGCAACCAGTGCCGCATCGCCCCGCGCCTCGACCGTCAATCGCAGCAAAGGTTCGGTGCTGGAGGGGCGCAGACGGAACCGCCAATCGCCCATATCAAGCGACAAACCGTCGGTATCATCACGCGCCACCGCCTGCGCCTCAAACGCCGCAAGCACCCGCGCCATAGCAGCCTTGGCATCGCCGACGTCATAGTTCGTCTCATCCGAGGATGGAAATGCCGCCATGCGTTCATTCACCAAATCGGCCAAGGACATGCCCCGCCGCGACATCAGCTCGACAATCAGCAGCCAAGGGATCATGCCGCTGTCACAACAGGCAAAATCGCGGAAATAGTGACGCGCCGACAGATCCCCACCGTAAACCGCGCCCGTCTCGTACAGGGCCTGCTTTAGACAGGTCTTGTGCGCCATCACAGGGGTGCCGCCAAGACGGTCCACAATCTCCTGCGTGTTCCACATGCTGCGCGCGTCAAGCACGATCTTGGCCCCTGCTTCCTTGGCCATAAACACCTCGGCCAGCAGGCCCACGACATAGTCACCCGGCACAACACGGCCCAGATGATCAAAGAAGAAACAGCGGTCAAAATCGCCATCAAAGGCGATGCCCAAATCGGCCCCCGCCGCCAGCACGGCATTGGCTGTCATCGGCTGGCTTTCGGGCAGCACAGGATCGGGGGGGCCACTGTCAAAGCTGCCGTCAGGCTCATGGTTCAAGCAAATAAACGACAAGGGCGCGCGGCGTTTAGACAAGGCCTCGGCAATCGCGTCAAAAGTAGGGCCTACGGCACCGTTTCCGGCGTTCACCAAAATCGTCATCGGGCGCAGGACAGGCAGGTCAATCAACGCCAGCACGGCCCGCACATAAGCCCCGCGCGCGGCCTTGGCGGGGCGAATATTGCCGCCCGGCTTATCTGGCGCGAAATATCCGCTTTCGGCCAGTGCCTGAACTTTGACCATATCGATCGCAGGATCCAACGGCACCGCACCGGCCTTGACCATCGTTAACCCATTGTAATTCATAGGGTTGTCCGAGGCGGTCACCTCTACCCCGCCGTCGGCCCCAAAATAATCGGTCGCGTGATACATTTCTTCGGTGCCGCACAGGCCAAGGTCCAAAACCTCTACACCTGCCTCAAGCAGCCCTGCCTTTACCGCACCGACCAACGCCCGTGACGAGGCGCGCGCATCATGGCCCACCACCACCCGTTCGGCGCGCAGTACCTCGGCAAAGGCGCGGGCAATGCGTTGTGTGATGCCTTGGTTCAACTCTTCGCCAAGGCGGCCGCGCGCGTCATCGGCTTTAAAACAAGTCAGCGCTGCCATCATTTCCCCGTGCGGTTTTGGTGCAATAAACCTGCCCCTATCGTTACCACAACCCTAACAAAGCCCAAACCCCAAGGCCAGACTTTGCCCGTTTCACGGCCAGTTTTGCCCCCTATTTCGCGCAACGCTTGCACCAGTGTTTCGCCCTGAAATGAAGTAAGGGGAAATCTTGGTCTTAGGTGCCGATTGCGCATCAATCGGGGGTCACCGCTGCGCATTGGCGAATCGGTCGGCTCATATATGTATTGGCGAAAGACAGCTGCACTGCCCCCTTGCGCTCTTGCACCCTCAAGCCTATCTTTTCAATACAGGCTCCGGCACCGCGATTTGTTCCGCCCCTGATGCCCAACGGGATCATCGGCCTGACACAGTGTCCGGCCCCATGACACCCAGCGCAGCGACCCGCACGGCATAGGCCAAAGCGGTAACCTGACACTAGGGAATGCATCATGTCCAAAGAGAAAAACAAAGGCAATAAAGAGACCAAAAAGCCGAAGAAGGAAGTGCCAAAAGTGCTGGCCACAGCCAATTCAAATGCTGGCAAAGACAGTACCACAATCGCGGGCAAAAAGATCAAATAACGCAAGACCGCACCTGGCACGCAGGTCGGGGTTCACCCCGACTCTGCCACAGCTATGTGCCGGGTTTGATGCAGTGCAAACACCCCATCTGTTTAAACGCGTCAGTTTAGCGACAGGCCCGAAATTGAGGCGCGGATAGCGGATTTTGTGTCATCCGAGTCGGCCGATACTGCCAGCCCAACCAATGCCCCTGCAGCGCCACCAAATACGCGCTTGTAATCGGCAGCCAAGTTAACTGCTTCCGAAAACTGGCCCGTGCCCGCCGCCCGCAGCAAAATGGTCTTGCCACGATTGCCAAGGTAGGGGCTGGCAAGCACCTTGCCGCGCCCCTTATTATCGCCCCAAACATAGACTAACACCCGCGCAGAATCAGCTGTCAGCAGCTTGCGAATATTGGCATTGTCCCCCAGCGCTTTGGCCTCGGCCTCGGGCAAAAACACGAAATAAAGCGAGGCGTTGCGATCATCGCCGCCCTTTTTCGCCAAATCGGTTGCAGGCACGGACTGGCTGACGCCCCAAGACCATTTTGCCGATGTAGCCCCCCAAAGCGGCTGCTTTACGCGCGCATAGGCCAGCGAAACTGAGCCATCCGACGCGATAGACAGCGTGTTTCCTTGAAACCCGTATTTATTGGATGAAAACAACGAAAACCGCTGCGTTGACCATGATTTGTCAAACGGTACGGCTTCGGCAAAAGCGGCTGGCGCAAGCGTAGCGGCGATTAGCCCGGCGAGAAGGATAGAACGTGTCATGGGACCTCATGTTGTCAGGGTTTCCCTTGACTAGCAGCTTTGGCCTGTAACAGGGCACACATGTGCTTGAGCCGCGCGTGAGGTTACAGCACCACCTGCCCTGCCTCTAGCCGGACGATCCGGTCCATCCGCGCGGCTAGCTCCATATTATGCGTGGCGATCAGCGCCGAAAGGCCGGTGGTCCGCACCAACCCCATCAACGCGCCAAACACTTGGTCCGAGGTGGCAGGGTCAAGGTTGCCTGTCGGCTCATCCGCCAACAGCAGGCGCGGGCCATTGGCAAGCGCGCGGCAAAAGGCCACCCGCTGTTGCTCGCCCCCCGACAGGGCTGCGGGGCGATGCTCGGCGCGGTGGCCAACGCCGACTTGATCCAACAGCGCGCGCGCGTGGGCCTCGGCTTTGGCCTTGGGCACCCCATTGGCAAGCTGCGGCAAGACGATGTTTTCCAGCGCCGTAAACTCGGGCAGCAGGTGGTGGAACTGATAAATAAAGCCGATATCACGCCGGCGCGCTTCGGTGCGCGCCCGATCCGGCAACCCCGCCAAATTGGTGCCATCAAGCTGCATTTGCCCACTGTCGGCTGTATCCAAAAGCCCCGCAATTTGCAGCAAGGTCGATTTGCCCGCACCCGACGGGGCCACAAGCGCCACCACCTCGCCCCGTGCCACGCTCAGGGAGGCCCCGCGCAGCACTTGCACCTCGGCAGGTTTGCCTTTGTTATAAGCCTTGGTGATCGCGTTCAGCGACAGCATCACATCACTCATAGCGCAAGGCCTCTACCGGGTTCATCCGAGCGGCACGGCGCGCGGGAAAGATGGTCACAACGAACGACAGCCCCAGCGACAACGACACCGCCGACATCACATCATGCCATTGCAGTTTGGCGGGCAGCGCATAGATGCCGCGAATGGACGGATCCCAAACCCCGCCGCCTGCGACATAGTTCACAAAGCTGAAGATAGGGTCGATATAGATCGCAAACAGACACCCCAGTGCCACGCCTGCAAAGGTGCCAATGATGCCAGTAAACGCGCCGCAGATGAAAAATATCCGTAAGATCGACCCTTCGGTCAGGCCCATCGTGCGCAAAATACCAATATCGCGGCCTTTGTTTTTCACCAGCATAATCAGGCCCGAAACAATATTCATCGCCGCAATCAGCACCAAAATCGACAGGATGATGAACATCACATTGTCTTCGATATCCAAGGCCCGCAAAAAGCTGCCCGAGCTATCGCGCCATGTCCAGATATTGGCGTATTGCCCCGCAGCGGTCATCAAATCCAGCGCGATATTATCCACCTGTTCAGGCTTGGTGACCATCACCTCGATCTCATCCGCCAATCCTTCGCGGTTGAAATAATCCTGCGCTGCGGCCAGCGGCATATAAACCCGTGTGCGATCAATATCATAGCGGCCAGCGGTGAACACATAGACCACCTCAAAGGCCGAAACCCGCGGGCTGGTGCCAAAGGCGGTTTTCACACCGTTGGGCGAAATCAGTCGGATCCTGTCCCCCACCGTCACGCCCAATTCGCGCGCAATGCCCGACCCGATGGCGATACCTTCATCATAGCGCGACAGGTCGCCGTAAGCATCAGCCCCCTCGCCCACACGCGGTATCGCGCGCACGTCATCGCCGCGCATGCCGTAGACTTCGACGCCCGAGCTGCGCGTGCCTGCCGTCGCCATCACTTGGCCCCGCACCATAGGCGCTGCACGGGTGACGGTTGGCACCTCGGCCACTTTTTTGGCCACCGCATCATACTCTTCAAACCCGCTGATCG
Organism: Pseudorhodobacter sp. W20_MBD10_FR17; assembly: GCF_052119765.1. Taxonomy (NCBI): domain Bacteria; kingdom Pseudomonadati; phylum Pseudomonadota; class Alphaproteobacteria; order Rhodobacterales; family Paracoccaceae; genus Pseudorhodobacter; species Pseudorhodobacter sp. W20_MBD10_FR17. Next base: position 68,974 of record NZ_JBGQOQ010000015.1, read on the forward strand.
TGCGGCCGTCGGCGGCCTGATGCTGGGCGGCGTAGATGGTCACATGGGCGTTCGCGCCAAGAATCGTGTCCACAAATTCCGCCCGAAAGCCCGCCCGAACAGACAGCGTGGCAATCAAGGCAAACACAGCCAAAGTGATGCCGATCAGGCTGATCCACGTCATAACCGACACGCCACCCTCGGCCCGTTTTGCCCGCAAATATCGCCACGCGATCATCCATTCAAAGGGCGCGAAGGGGGGGGTGTTCACGGGGCAGGCTCCTTGGGGTCAACATGCTATTATCTGTCGCGTAGATGCGCGCGGAACCTGCGGGAAATGCGGGGGCAGGTCAAGGCACGGCTGCGTTATTGGGCGGAACGGCGCAGCACGGGCTGTTTGCGTGGCGCATTGGGCGCGCGCGGCACGGGTGGCTTTGGTGGCGTGGGTTGTTTTGGCGGTGCAGGTTGGCCGCGCATCACCGGCTCTTTGCGCTGTGCTGCCGCTTTGCGTGATGCGCAACGACGCCGGAACGGCCAGAGCAGCAGCGACAAAATTATCCGAACCGCGCCCCCCGCCACAACAAAACCGGCCCCTGCGGCCACCGCACCCGCCACCGAGAGCGGCAGCGCAGGGCGGAAATCGGCCCATGTGGCGTTGAACGTGGCAGGGTCGGCCAGACGCTGCGGCATAGTGATGCGTTCAATCGGGGTGGCAAGGCGCAGCAAGGCAAGGTCGCCGGAAAGCCGCTCAAACCGCGCAAAAGCGGTTTGCATATCACCCTTGCGCGCGGCCAAAAACGCGGTGCCTTGCAACTGGCCCAACGCGGCATCGCGGGTTAGGCCGTTGTCGGTGGCGCTGCGGTCAAAATCACCCACGATTGCCGCAAGTGCGTCAACCTGCCCGCCCAAGCGCTGGATATATTGCTGCGAAAACTCGGGGTATTGCGACAGCGTTGCCGCCCCCGCCAAGCCGCCCACCAGCGTCAATGCTTTGCCAATCATTTGTCTCGCCTCTGCTTGCCGGATTATGTCATGGCGACTTACAGAGTCGCCCTGCCCCCAGCTTTGGCCTGCAAAATCGACTATAACGGGTGCAGTGTCAAAGACGAAATCGGCGCGCCCGAAGGATCAGGCGCGCCGTAATGTGCATATATACGTGATCGCCCTAGTGACCTGCGTAGATCTCGATAATCCGCGCCACGGCATCATCAGCGGTCATCTCAACGCTTTCGCCTGTGCGGCGGCTGGTCAATTCGACCACGCCATTCTTCAACCCACGCGGGCCAACAGTAATGCGCCACGGCAGGCCGATCAGGTCCATCGTCGCAAATTTTGCGCCCGCGCGGTCGTTGCGGTCATCATAGAGCGGGTCGAGGCCAGCCTTTTGCAACGCTTTATAAATACCTTCACAGGCCGCATCGGTATCATCGTCGCCTTGCTTCAGGTTCACAATCCCGCAATGGAACGGGGTCACGCCTTCGGGCCAGATGATGCCTTTGTCGTCATGGCTTGCCTCAATAATCGCCCCCAGCAGGCGCGACACGCCGATACCATGGCTGCCCATTTGTACAGGCACTTTGCTGCCGTCCGGCGTGACAACAGTGGCGCCCATCGCCTCGGAATACTTGGTGCCGAAAAAGAAGATTTGGCCAACTTCGATACCGCGCGCGCATTTGCGGCGCTCTTCGGGGATGGCGTTAAAGGCGGCCTCGTCATGGGTTTCATCTGTGCGGGCGTAGAGCGAGGTGAATTCCTCCATCACGGCCTTGCACTGGGCTTTGTCGTCATAGTCGATATCGCGCGCACCAAGGCTGATATCCGTCACCGCGCTGTCATAGAACACCTCGGATTCGCCGGTTTCCGCCAGTACGAGGAACTCATGCGTATCTTCGCCACCAATCGGGCCGGAATCAGCACGCATCGGAATGGCTTGCAGGCCCATACGTTCATAGGTGCGCAGGTAGCTGACCAAATGGCGGTTATAGGCGTGCAAAGCATCCTCGACCGTCAGGTCAAAGTTATAGCCGTCTTTCATCAGGAATTCACGGCCACGCATCACGCCGAAACGTGGGCGCATCTCATCGCGGAATTTCCACTGGATGTGGTACAGCGTCAACGGCAGGTCTTTGTAGCTGTTTACATGGCTGCGGAAAATATCGGTGATCATTTCCTCATTGGTCGGACCGTAGAGCATATCACGGCCTTGGCGGTCTTTGATCCGCAGCATTTCCTGACCGTAATCATCATACCGACCGGATTCGCGCCACAGATCAGCAGGCTGCAAGGTTGGCATCAACAAAGGGATATGCCCTGCGCGAGCCTGTTCCTCATGCACGATTTGCTCAATCCGCTTTAGAACCTTATAGCCCAGAGGCAACCAGGAATAAATGCCGGCAGCTTGCTGTTTAATCATACCAGCGCGCAGCATATAGCGGTGGCTGACAATCTGCGCCTCGGCAGGATTTTCTTTCAGAACAGGCAGGAAGTAACGTGTCATCCGCATGGGGGCACCTTTTGGGCAAAGAAGGGTTGCGCGAGGTTTAGGCAAAACCACGCAAGCAAGCAAGGGCGTCGCGATTTTTCGTCGAAAAATCAGAATTTTCATTGAGAATTCGCGGGCGCGGTAAAATCGGGGGCCTTGAAATGCCATGGCTGATAGGCAATGTGTCTTAGGCAAACCAAAGGAGCGCTCATGGCATTGTCGGCAAAACAACAACTTACCTACTGGGGCATCGCGACCAGCTTGTTTTTGTTGGCGCTTTGGTTCTTGGGTCAAGTTTTGGCCCCCTTCTTGGTGGGGGGTGCCATCGCGTATTTCCTTGACCCGGTTGCAGACAGATTGGAACGCTTGGGCCTAAGCCGGGTTGCGGCAACGACCGTCATTTCGCTCTCGGCGCTGTTGATCGCCGTTCTATTGGTTCTTGCCGTTATACCATCGCTTGCCTCACAGACGGCTGCCTTGGTTGAAGCGATACCTACAATTTTCCGCAAACTTCAGGTCTTTTTGACCGATCAATTCCCCGGCCTTTTGGATGAAAACAGCGTTATCCGCCGCACCATTTTGTCGATCGGCGACAACTTGAAAGACTGGGGCACCGAAGTTGCCAAAACAGTCTTTTCCAGCGCGCTTTCTGTGCTGAATGCGCTGCTATTTTTGGTTGTTGTGCCCGTCGTTGCATTTTATCTGCTGCTGGATTGGGACAATATGGTTGCCAAGATAGACGTGCTTATACCGCGTGACCATGTCGCTGTGATCCGCGATCTAGCAGGCCGAATTGACCGCGTTCTGGCTGCCTTTGTGCGCGGGCAAATTAGCGTTTGTATTGTGCTTGGTGCGTTTTATTCCGCGACACTGATGTTGGCGGGCCTTGATTTCGGGCTGTTGGTTGGCGCGATTGCGGGCACAATTACCTTCATTCCTTATGTTGGTGCGCTGGTTGGCGGCGCTTTGGCCATTGGCCTTGCACTCTTTCAATTCTGGGGCGATTGGGTTTCAATCGGCGTTATTGCAGGCATTTTTGCCATCGGACAGTTTCTTGAGGGCAATGTGATTACGCCGCGCCTTGTTGGTAATTCGGTAGGTTTGCACCCTGTATGGCTGCTGTTTGCGCTGTCGGCCTTTGGCTCGACCTTTGGCTTTGTCGGTATGCTGGTCGCGGTGCCTGTCACGGCTGCGTTAGGCGTGCTGACGCGTTGGGCGATTGAGCAGTATCACCAAAGCCTGCTGTACAGCGGCACCGAACAGAATTGCGACCCATCCGGCCAGAAAGACAGCCTGTGACCCGCCAGCTTATATTTGATCTACCGCACCGCACCGCATTGGGCCGCGAGGATTTTTACATCTCGGCCACCAATGCGCAGGCCTTGGCGGCACTGGATGCGTGGCGCGATTGGCCCGGCGGCAAAATGGTTCTGGTTGGCCCGCCTGCGGCTGGCAAAACCCATCTTGCGCATGTTTGGGCTAGCGCCTCTGGCAACAGCGCCACGCTGCACCCAGCGTCAAAGCTGGCCAGCGCCGATATTGCAGCCCTTGGTGCCCAGCCCGCCGTTGTTATCGAGGATTGCGAAACGCTGCCCTTGCACCCCGGTGCGCAAGAGGCGCTATTTCACCTGCACAACATGCTTGCCGCTAAAGGGGCCGCCTTATTGATGACCGCTGCCTCTGCGCCGCGCGATTGGGGCCTGACCCTTGCCGACCTGAAAAGCCGTGTGCAAGCCGCCTCGGTAACACGGCTAGAGGCCCCGGATGATGCGCTATTATCGGCCGTGCTGATCAAGCTATTTTCAGACCGTCAGATCACGGTTTCGCCCGCGCTTATCGCCTACCTGCTGCCCCGAATGGAGCGCAGCTTTGCCGCGGCCCGCGCGCTCGTGGCAAAGCTGGACGGCGAGGCTCTGGCCCGTGGCACCGGCGTTTCACGCGCTTTGGCGGCAAGCATGCTGGACAATTCGTGATCACCGCGCAAAACTGTCACATGGCAGTTACATTCCTCCTACATAAGCCGATCCTATGACACAGGCAGATTTCCTTTCCTCACCCTTCCCCGCAGCTTTAACGCTGCCCGACCTTGAAACCAAAGGGCCGCACCGGTTTTTCAACCGCGAACTTAGCTGGCTTGCCTTTAACTGGCGCGTTTTGGATGAGGCTTCTAACCCTGCCGTGCCTCTGCTGGAACGGCTGCGGTTTTTGTCCATCTCGGCCACCAATCTGGACGAGTTTTATACCGTCCGCGTCGCGGGCCTTCGGGCACTGAAGCGCAGCGGCAAAGGCACGATTTCGATGGATGGCCGCAGCGCCGCTGACCAACTCACGCTGATAAACGACAATGCCCGCAAACTGCTGCAGGCCCAACAAGCCGTCTTTAACAAGCTGAAAAAAGATATGGATGCCCAAGGCATCTCCATCGTCACCCGTTCCAAGCTGACCACGCGCGACCTTAAGCACCTTGCCGATTATTTTGTGCATAAGGTTTTCCCGATTCTGTCGCCCCTAGCGATTGATCCGGCACACCCGTTTCCTTTTATCCCCAATACCGGCTTTTGCCTCGCACTTGAGCTGGAACGCGCCAGCGACAAGCGGCCATTGCTGGCCCTGCTGCCAATTCCGCAACAGGTTACCCGTTTTGTGCCATTGCCTGCCAAAGACGGCGAAAACCGGTTTTTGGTGCTAGAGGATCTGCTGCTCTTGCATCTTAACATGTTGTTCCCAGGCTATACGGATCGCGGCCACTGCACCTTTCGGGTGCTGCGCGACAGCGATCTAGAGGTCGAGGATGAGGCCGAAGATCTGGTGCGCGAATTTGAAACCGCGCTGAAACGGCGGCGGCGCGGCGAGGTGATCCGCCTGAAAATAAGCGCCGGTGCGCCTGTGGACCTGCGCGCCATGATTATGCAAGAACTGCACGTCACCAACGAAGATATGGTCGAAGTGCGCGGCTTGCTCGGGGTTGCCGATCTGAAAGAACTGGTGCTCGACAGCCGCAAAGATTTGCAATGGCCCAAATTCACCCCCCGCATCCCTGAACGGGTGCAGGATTTTGAAGGCGATATGTTCGCGGCCATCCGGCAAAAAGACATGCTGCTGCACCACCCCTATGAAACCTTTGATATGGTTGTGCGGTTCTTGGAACAGGCCGCGCGCGATCCCAATGTTTTGGCGATCAAACAGACACTGTACCGCACCAGCCATGACAGCCCGATTGTCAGCGCCCTGTGCGAAGCGGCCGAGGCCGGTAAATCCGTCACCGCATTGGTGGAACTGAAAGCCCGCTTTGACGAGGCCGCCAATATCCGCCAGTCGCGGCGGTTGGAACGTGCGGGCGCGCATGTGGTTTACGGCTTTATGACGCTGAAAACCCATGCGAAAATCAGTACCGTTGTGCGGCGTGAAGGCGACCAATTGGTCACCTATACCCATTACGGCACGGGCAACTATCACCCCATCACAGCACGCATTTACACCGATCTTTCGTTCTTTACCTGCGATGCCGCCTTGGGCCGCGATGCGACCAAAGTGTTCAACTACCTGTCGGGCTATGTCCAACCCGAAGGGCTTGAAAACCTTGCCATCGCGCCATCGACCCTGAAGCCCCGCCTGTTGGAATTGATTGCCGCCGAGGCCGACCATGCCCGTGCAGGCCGCCCTGCCGAGATTTGGGTAAAGGTCAATTCCTTGGTCGAGGTCGATATTATCGACGCGCTGTATGCCGCATCAAATGCCGGTGTCAAAATCAGCCTTATCGTGCGCGGCATCTGTGCCTTGCGCCCAGGTATCACGGGCCTGTCTGAAAATATCCGCGTTAAATCGGTGGTGGGCCGGTTCTTGGAACATTCGCGCATCGTCTGTTTTGGCAATGGCTACGGCTTGCCGTCCAAAAAGGCACGGGTATTTTTCTCGTCAGCCGATTGGATGGGCCGCAACCTGACCCGCCGCGTTGAAACGCTGGTCGAGGCCAATAACCCCACGGTCAAAGCGCAAATCGTTAGCCAGATCATGGCCGCCAATATGGCGGATGAAGCGCAAAGCTGGGTTTTGGGGCCACAAGGCGACTATCTGCGCAACCTGTCGGCCAAAGACGGGCAATTGTTCAGTTGTCACAAGTTTTTCATGGAAAACCCATCGCTTTCGGGTCGTGGCTCTGCGGGTGCAAAAGATGTGCCTAAACTGGCGCATAGCCGTGATGATACCACTGCGCAATGAGTGCTGCCAATTTAGCATCCTCTCCGTTGACCTTTGCGCTGCAACGCGACAAAGTCGCTCAAAAGCCGAGCAGTGAGCCCCGCCATGACCAAGTCCACACCCAAGCAGTCCAAATCCAACATAACCGCAATGGATGACGCTAGCCACTTTGGCCGCTCTCTTCTCGATGATCCATCGGCGCGTGCGCTCAGCCGGGTTGGTGTGGTTGATGTCGGCTCTAACTCGGTGCGGATGGTGGTATTTGACGGCGCCGCGCGATCGCCCGCCTATTTTTACAATGAAAAGCTGATGGCGGGCTTGGGCAAAGGGCTGGCCGAAACCGGACTTCTGAACCCCGAGGGCAAAGAACGCGCGCTGATTGCCCTGAAACGATTTGCGGTTTTGGCCGATGGCATGGGTATTTCCCCGCTGACCTGCGTGGCAACGGCTGCGGTGCGCGATGCCGCGGATGGCCCCGAATTTGCCGCACAAGTGTTGGAAAAAACCGGCTTGAAACTATGGGTGATCGACGGCGAAGAAGAGGCGCGGCTGTCTGCGCAAGGTGTGCTGTTGGGCTGGCCCGAGGCCAAGGGTATTGTTTGCGATATCGGCGGCAACTCGATGGAACTGGCCCGCATCGGCGATGGCAAAGTGGGCAAACGCGCTACCTCACCTTTGGGGCCGTTTCGGTTGCAACAGGTTGAAGGCGGCGTTGAAAAGCGCAAAGCCCTGATCGACCGCGTTTTGAAAAAGCTGAAAACCAAAATCGAACCCGACGGCGACCGTATCTACCTTGTCGGTGGCTCGTGGCGGGTGATTGCGCGCATGGATATGGAACGGCGCAATTATCCGCTGACCGTGCTGCATGAATACCGGATGACGCCCGAATCTGTGCTGGATACGCTGGATTGGATCGCCGCTAACGACCCGGCCATTTTGCGCGCACGCACCGGAACGGGGGCCGAGCGTATGGCCTTGGTGCCGCTGGCTTGTGAGGTGCTGCGCGAGTTGATCCGCATTTTCAAACCCAAGGAAATCGATGTCTCGTCCTATGGCATCCGCGAAGGCCTGCTGTATGAGCAGATGCACGAAAAGCTACGGTCGCGCGACCCGCTTATCGAGGCGGCCCGCGCGACCGAGATCACATCGGCCCGCCTGCCCGGCTTTGGCAAAAAGCTGTACACCTTCCTGCTGCCCTTGTTCAAAACCGCGACGGATGAGGAAACCCGCCTTATCAAGGCCGCGTGCCTGTTGCATGATACCACTTGGCGCGCGCACCCCGATTACAGGGCCGAGGTTTGCTTTGACAACGCCACCCGCGCCAACCTTGGCGGGCTGGACCATCCGGGCCGCGTGTTCCTAGGCCTTGCCTTGCTGCACCGCTATAAAAACAGCCGTACCGGGTCGCGCTTGGAACCCCTGTTCCGCTTGCTGACAGATGAGCAGATCCAAAAGGCCGAAGTTTTAGGCAAAGCCATGCGGTTTGGTGCGATGTTTTCCGCCATTGGGCCAGAAAGTGCCGGCGCGTTGCGCTGGGTGCCGCGCAAACGGGTGTTGGAACTGACACTGACACCCTTGGGCAAAGACCTGTTTGGCGAGGTCACACAAGCGCGCTTTAAATCACTTGCCGCTGCGATGCGCGCGACCCCTGTGGTGATTGAAGGCCCTGCAAATGCTGAGGTTTGATCACCTCGCCGTATCCGCCAACAGCTTGGCGGAAGGCGTGGATGTGGTGGAACAGGCGCTGGGGGTAACCCTTGCACCCGGCGGCGTTCATGCGCTGATGTCGACGCATAACCGCTTGCTGGCCTTGGGTGATTTGTATCTTGAGGTGATCGCGATCGACCCCGCCGCCCCCACACCACCGCACCCGCGCTGGTTTGATCTTGACCATTTCAGCGGCCGCCCGCGCCTGACCAACTGGATTGTCGCCTGCGATGATCTGGATGCCGCGTTGGCCGCCCTGCCCCAAGGCGTTGGCCTGCCGGTTGACCTTGAACGCGGTGATCTGCGCTGGCGGATGGCGGTGCCAGTCGATGGTATTTTACCCTTTGGCAATGCCCATCCGGCGCTGATCCAATGGCAAGGGGCTGCACATCCGGCGCAACGCTTGCCCAATGTGGGTGTGCGGCTGGAGTTGTTAGAAATCGCAACACCTGATGCCGATGCGCTGATTGCCGCACTTGCAGGGCAGTTCACCGATCCGCGCGTGAAAATCACCAAAGGCACAGAAAAATCGATGCGGGCGCAGTTCACCACCCCACACGGCACCCGCGTATTAGAATGACCATCCGACCCGCGCAACCCGCCGATATTCCAGCGATTTTGGCGATATGGAACCCCATTATCCGCGATACCGCTGTCACGTTTAACACCGTTGAAAAGACCGCCGCCGATTTGCAGCACATGATCGCGGACAAAGCCGCCACCGGCCATGGCTTTTTTGTGGCCGAGCTGCAGGACGGGCTTGCAGGTTTTGCCAGCTATGGCCAGTTTCGCGCAGGGCCAGGATATGCCCATACGATGGAACACACCATCGTTATGGGGCCGAATGCGCAGGGCCTTGGGCTTGGCCGCGCCTTGATGACAGCGATTGAGGATCATGCCCGTCACGCCGGAGCGCATTCCATCTTTGCCGGTGTCAGCGCAGAAAACCCCGATGGCCGCGCCTTTCATGCCGCGATGGACTATACCGAGGTGGCAACCCTGCGCAGTGTCGGCTATAAGTTTGGCCGCTGGATGGATTTGCATTTGATGCAAAAAATCTTGACCTGACAGCGCCGCCCTATCGGAGTACGCTATTCCCATGTCACTTTGGACTCGCATTAATGACGCCCTTGCAGCCCTTGCCACTGGCGAAGGGTTGTCGGTCATTTTCGAACGGCTGCGTGGCACCAAAATGGCATCGCCGGAACGCTCGGTCGGCTTTACCATCGCCGTGATCGCCCTGAGCGCCAAGATGGCCAAGGCCGATGGGCAGGTTACACGCAATGAGGTGACGGCCTTTCGCCAGCTTTTCACCATCGCCACCGAGGAAGAGGGCAATGCCGCGCGTGTCTTTAACCTTGCGCGCCAAGATGTTGCAGGGTTTGACGCCTATGCCCGCAAGATCGCCGCCATGTTCCCCGATGAAGGCCGCCAAACTCTGATCGACCTGCTGGAAGGCCTGTTCACCATTGCGATGGCTGATGGCCAATACCACCCGAATGAAGATGCTTTTCTGGCCGAGGTCGCGAAAATATTTGGCTTGGGCGAGGCTTGCTTTCGGTCCTTGCGGGCGCGCTTTGTCGAAGGGGCCCCGCGCGACCCCTATGACGTGCTGGGCGTGGCCCCGACGGCCTCGCTGCAAGATATTCGCGCTGCATGGAAACAAGCGGTGCGCGACAGCCACCCCGACCGCCTGATCGCACGCGGCGTGCCGCCCGAGGCCGTGGCCCTTGCCAGCCGCCGCATGATCGACATCAATGCGGCATGGGAAGAGATCAATGACAAACGCGCCGCCTGAGCCCCCCCAGCGCCTGCGGCTGGCGACCTATAACGTCGAGTGGTTCACAGGGTTGTTCGATGATGACGGTCGGCTTTTGGCCGACAACCAACGCTCGGCACGCTATAAGATTAACCGCGCCGAGCAGTTAACGGCGCTGGGAATCGTGTTCACCGCGATGGATGCCGATGGGGTGATGATTATCGAGGCCCCCGATACCGGCTCGCGCAGATCGACCATAACCGCCCTTGAAAATTTTACCCGCCACTTTGGCTTGCGCGCCCGCCGCGCCTTGCACGGCTTTACCAGCGAGACCGAACAAGAGATTGCCTTTCTCTATGATCCCGACCGCATAACCGCCACCCATGACCCTATCGGCGCGCCCCCTGCCCATGCGGACCCAAAGGGTGTGCCACGGTTTGACGGGGTGTTCTGGCATGACCTGAACACAGATGCACACCCCGAACGCATCCGTTTTTCCAAACCGCCATTAGAGGTGGCGGTAACGGATAAGGTCACAGGCCAAGCCTTGCGCCTGATCGGTGTTCACGCCAAATCCAAAGCCCCGCATGGCGCCCGCAGCCCTGCCGAGGTGATGCGCATCGCCATCGAAAACCGCCGAAAACAGCTTGCGCAATGCCTTTGGATCCGCGCCCGCGCCGAAGTGCATTTGACCGCAGGCGACCGATTGATCGTGATGGGCGATTTCAACGATGGCCCCGGCCTTGATGAATATGAAAAGCTGTTTGGAAAATCGGGCATCGAGATAGTGATAGGCACCGAAAGCCCGCCCGAGATGCAGATGCTTGAACCCCATGCCGAAATGATACTGGGCCGCAAGCTGGGTGTTGCCCCCACCTCGGCACGGTTTTACGACTCGGCCAAGAAACGCTATTTTCAGGCCTTGCTTGATTTCATCCTCGTTTCCCGCAATTTGGCCGCCGCCGCCCCCGTCTGGCGCATTTGGCACCCGCTGGATGACCCCGATTGTTGGCGCATCCCTGAATTGCGTGAGGCCTTGCTTGCGGCGTCGGATCATTTCCCTGTGTCCCTAGACTTGCACGACATTCCGCCAGAAAAAGCTGGTAAACAGGCCTGAAGCCCCCCATATCAAAGATATGAGACAGTTATTTACACCATTAGCCCTTTGTCTTGTGCTGGCTACAGTGGCGCCCTTGCCGGTATTTGCGCAAGACGTGCAACAAGATCGTGACGAAGGGCTCAGCCTTGTCGAACGCGGCATGCGCCTGTTTTTTGATGGGTTGATACAAGAGCTTGAACCCACGATGGACGACATGGCCGAGGCCTTGAAAGAACTTGAACCTATGGCGCGGCAATTGGCCGACCTTATCGGTGATGCGCAGTATTATGATGCGCCAGAGCGGCTTGAGAACGGCGATATCATCATCCGCCGTAAAGCGGATGCGCCACCTCCGCCAACATTGCCACCCGATCTTTCCCTACCAGACAGTAAGCCACCGGACTATGTAGGCCCCAAAGGGCAAATTGATCTGTGAACCGCTACGATTTCTCGTCGAAAAATAAACGGCAAGATTAAGGGGCGTTCACGCCCCCTCGGCGCGCTGCGCCTCACCCCCTGAGGATATTTTCACCGAACAGAAAGCAGGCCAAGGGGTTTAGCCAGTCCTGAACACGGCGCAGTAAAACGGGCCGGAGGTGATGGGTGGCGGTGCAAACATCGCGCGATTGGTGAAATGTAGACCCCGCTCCAAGCCAACATATTATCAAGGGTCTGCCGCCAAGCTAGCGCTATGGCGGCAGATTTCAGCGTCAACCGCGCGTTTCGCGGATTAGGCGCAAGATGTCCTTGGCCGCTTCGGGGATATTGGTGCCGGGGCCAAAGATCGCTTTGACGCCAGCATCGTACAGGAATTGGTAATCCTGCTGCGGGATAACGCCGCCACAGATAACCAAAATATCGCCTGCCCCAGCGGCCTTTAGCGCCTGCACCAGTTTCGGCGCGAGGGTTTTGTGGCCTGCCGCTTGACTTGAGATACCGATGATATGCACGTCGTTATCTATCGCATCCTGTGCCGCCTCTTCGGGGGTTTGGAACAGCGGGCCGACATCGACATCAAAGCCGATATCGGCAAAAGCGGTTGCGATGACTTTGGCGCCGCGATCATGCCCGTCTTGGCCCATTTTCACCACCAGCATACGCGGGCGGCGGCCTTCGACTTCCGCAAAATCCTCGACATCCTTTTGGATCGCGGCAAAGCCTGCGTCGCCCTCATAAGCTGCACCGTAAACACCTGCGAGGGTTTTCACCTCGGCGCGGTGGCGGCCAAAGATTTTCTCCATTGCCATGCTGATCTCTCCTACAGAGGCGCGGGCGCGGGCGGCATCTACGGCCGCTTCTAACAGGTTGCCGCCTTCGGATGCGCGGCGAGTCAACTCGTCCAGCGCCGCATCACAGGCGGCTTGGTCACGCGTAGAGCGCATTTTGTTCAACCGTGTGATCTGGCTTTCGCGGACAGCCACGTTGTCGATATCAAGGATGTCGATCGGGTCTTGTTTATCAAGTTTGTATTTGTTGACGCCGACGATCACCTCATCGCCCTTGTCGATCATCGCTTGGCGGCGGGCGGCGGATTCTTCAATCCGCAGCTTGGGCATACCGGTGGCAACGGCCTTGGTCATGCCGCCCATTTCTTCGACTTCCGTGATCAGCTTCCACGCCTCTTCGGCCAGTTGTGCGGTCAGGCTTTCCACATAATAGCTGCCAGCAAGGGGATCGACGACATTGGTAACGCCGGTTTCTTCTTGCAGGATCAACTGCGTGTTGCGGGCGATGCGGGCAGAAAATTCTGTCGGCAGGGCAATCGCCTCATCCAGCGCGTTGGTGTGCAGGGACTGCGTGCCGCCAAGGGCTGCAGCCATCGCCTCATATGCCGTGCGGACCACGTTGTTATAGGGATCTTGTTCTTGCAAGGATACTCCGCTCGTTTGGCAATGCGTGCGCAGCATCAACGAGCCGGTTTTCTGCGCGCCAAACTCGGTCATAATCCGGTGCCAAAGCAGACGGGCGGCGCGCAGCTTGGCGGCCTCCATGAAAAAATTCATGCCGATTGCAAAAAAGAACGACAGGCGGCCTGCGAAGGCATCAACATCCATACCGCGGGCGATTGCCGTGCGCACATATTCGCGGCCATCGGCCAGCGTATAGGCCAGTTCCTGCACCAAATTCGCCCCCGCCTCTTGCATGTGATAGCCCGAGATTGAGATCGAGTTGAATTTCGGCATTTCCGCGCTGGTATACTCAATAATATCCGCAATGATCCGCATCGAGGGTTCCGGCGGATAAACATAAGTGTTGCGGACCATGAATTCCTTGAGAATGTCATTCTGAATGGTGCCCGACAGCAGTGCGCGGTCAACGCCCTGCTCCTCACCTGTCACGATAAAATTCGCAAGGATCGGAATAACAGCGCCGTTCATCGTCATGGAAACGCTGATCTTTTCCAGCGGGATGCCGTCAAACAGCAGCTTCATATCCTCGACGCTATCAATCGCAACGCCGGCCTTGCCGACATCGCCCTCTACCCGCGGATGATCACTGTCATAGCCGCGATGGGTTGCCAAATCGAACGCGACCGAGACACCTTGCTGCCCCGCAGCCAGCGCTTTGCGGTAAAAGGCGTTCGATTCCTCGGCGGTCGAAAAGCCTGCATATTGGCGGATGGTCCAAGGCCGACCGGCATACATCGTTGCCCGCACACCGCGCGTAAACGGCCCAACACCCGGCACGCCGCCCATATGCGGCAAGCCCTCCACATCGGCCTGCGTATAGAGCGGCTTGATCTTGATGCCTTCCAGCGTGTCCCATGTCAGGGTTTCAGGGTCGCGGCCTTTCAGCTCTTTTGTCGCCAGTGCCGCCCAGGTTTTCGTTGCATCACTCATGGCTTTTTCCCTCATATTGGACAAAGGACACATCCTTTGACGATCTTACTTTGGTTTGCGGCCAATACACCCTATATCAAAGGAGAGGAGACCGTATGAAAAGACTTCAAATTCTTGTTCTGGCAGTGTTTCTGCCGTTTTCCGCCTCGGCACAGGAGGCGACAGTTTTGCCCGTGATAGAGGCCCCCGGCGTAACGATGGCCGAGTTTTTATGGCTTAAACGCCCCGTTGTGGTGTTTGCAGACAGCCCCAATGACCCCTCATTTACCGAGCAGATGAGGAACTTGGCCGAGCAACCGCAGGCCTTGGCAGATCGGGACGTGGTGGTGATTGTTGATACCAACCCGTCTGCAAACTCATTCTTTCGGCAAAAGCTGCGCCCACGTGGGTTCTCATTGGTGCTGATGGATAAAGACGGCGGGATTGAAATCCGCAAACCCCGCCCGTGGAATGTGCGCGAGATTACGCGGGCCATCGACAAATTCCCGTTGGCACGGCAAGAAATGCTGGAACGCTTTCCGAGCGGGCGGTAGGCCCCTTCCCCCGCAACTGCGGTGCAAATCTGGGGGGAAAGGGCGACCACCTTATTCAAACTCCATGATAATCTCGTCCACTTTCAGACTTGCACCCGCAGCGGCTTTGATCAGTTTGACCACGCCTTTTTTCTCGGCCCGCAGGATGTTTTCCATCTTCATTGCTTCAACCGTGGCAAGGGCTTGGCCTTCTTGCACTTCGTCGCCCTCGGCCACGTTGATTTTCACGATCAGCCCCGGCATCGGGCAGAGCAGGAATTTCGACGTATCGGGGGCCACTTTTTCCAGCATAAAGCCCGACAGCGCGGCCTGACGCGGGGTGCGCACGTGACAGGTGAAATCGGCGCCACGCAGCCGCAAGCGGAAGCCCGAAGGCACCTTACCGACCTTCATCACCAAAGGCGTGCCGTCAACCGTTAGGCGTGCAAGCGGTTGGCCCGGTGTCCAATCGCTTTCTACCCGCATCTCGGTGCCATCGGCAAAGCGCACGGTTGAGCCGTCACGATCGGCTGCAATCGTCACATCATGCGCCTCGCCTTGCAAAGACACGTTCCAATCGCTGCCGACTTTACGTTCGTGGTTGTCCATCGTGCCGCTAATCCGTGTGCGGCGAATTTCGGCCACGCGGTTCATCGCCGCCGCAGCCGCCACAACACGCCGCGCAAGGGCTTCATCCAGCGTCACACCGGCAAAGCCATCGGGATATTCTTCGGCGATAAAGGCAGTCGTGATTTCACCCGAAACAAAGCGCGGGTGATCCATCACAGCGGAACAGAACGGCAGGTTATGCCCGATGCCTTCCACCTCAAACGTATCAAGCGCCAGCCGCATTTCTTCAATCGCATCGGCGCGGGTTGGGCCCCATGTGCACAGCTTGGCGATCATCGGGTCATAGAACATGCTGATCTCGCCGCCCTCAAACACGCCGGTATCATTGCGCACGATGCCGCCAGCCGCAGTTTGCCCCTCAACCGGTGGGCGGTAGCGGGTCAAGCGGCCAATGGACGGCAAGAAACCGCGGTAAGGGTCTTCGGCATAGAGGCGGCTTTCCATCGCCCAACCGTTGATTTTCAGGTCGGATTGTTTAAAGGGCAGCGGCTCGCCATTGGCAATGCGGATCATCTGCTCAACCAAATCAACGCCGGTGATCAGCTCGGTTACAGGGTGTTCCACCTGCAAACGCGTGTTCATTTCAAGGAAAAAGAAGTTGCGGTTGCCATCAACGATGAATTCCACAGTCCCGGCCGAGGTATAGCCCACCGCTTGGGCCAAAGCGCAGGCCTGTTCGCCCATCGCTTTGCGGGTCGCCTCATCCAGAAACGGGCTTGGCGCCTCTTCGATGACCTTTTGGTTACGGCGCTGAATGGAACATTCGCGCTCATGCAAATAGACGCAGTTGCCGTGTTTATCGGCAAGCACCTGAATTTCAATATGGCGCGGTTGGGTTACGAATTTCTCAATGAAAATCCGGTCATCGCCAAAGCTGTTCGCGGCCTCGTTTTTCGACGACTCAAAACCTTCTTTGACTTCGGATTCGCTCCACGCAATCCGCATGCCTTTGCCGCCGCCACCAGCCGATGCTTTAATCATCACCGGATAGCCGATTTCACCGCTGATTTTAACGGCTTCGTCGGCATCGGCGATCAGGCCCATATATCCCGGAACGGTGGAAACCCCTGCCTCCATCGCAAGCTTTTTGGATGTGATTTTGTCGCCCATAGACTCAATCGCAGGCGAAGGTGGGCCGATGAACACCACGCCCTCTTTTTCAAGCGCGGCGGCAAAGTTCATGTTTTCAGACAAAAACCCATAACCCGGATGCACAGCCTCGGCCCCTGTTTGGCGGACGGCGTCCATGATTTTATCAATCACGATATAGGATTGGTTGGCAGGCGCAGGGCCAATATGCACCGCCTCATCGGCCATGCGCACATGCAATGCGTTGCGGTCGGCATCGGAATAGACCGCGACTGTTTTAATACCCATCGCGCGCGCCGATTTAATAACACGGCAGGCGATTTCACCACGGTTGGCAATAAGGATCTTTTTAAACATAGCAGCCCTTTCTTGGATGCGCGCACAGGGCGCAGAAATGCAAAAAGGCCACCCGGGGGATACCCCCGAATGACCTTGTAAGAGTTGTAACGCTGCGGTTTAGCGCAGCCGTCAGCCCAGAGTTAGGGCTGGTATCAGTAGCAGGCAGGCATGCCAGGCACGCCGCACGAAACGCCACCAACGAGCGCGCCAATAAGCGCCCCTTTGGTTTTGCTGCCGCCTGTTGCATCGGCAATAACCGCACCGGCAGCAGCGCCACCGATCGTACGCACAGCGGCGCTATTGGTTGGCGAATTTTGGTTGCTAACGCAGCCAGCAAGGGAAAGTGCTGCGACTGCCGCAAGAAGAAGGGTTGTTTTACGCATACTGCAAAGCCTCTTTTTTGGGTTTTAATTACAGACAACTTTATCCTGTCTTGCGTCAAATGAAAGGGGAAATCTTTGCAATTTGCAGCAGTCAAGGTTTGCCCACACCAAGCGCGGGCAAACCCAGTACCACCGGCCAAAGGCAACCTAAACAAACCATTGTTAGCAATAGCAAATTCTGCAAACCCAGACACCAGAACACCTTGTGTTTTGGGCCCGGAAATGCAGGAAAAACCTTGCAATAGAGCGTTTAGGCTGCGCGGAATCATGCCTATTCGTCCTCATCAACCCAGTCGGCCCAATCATCCACAACCTCTGGTGCGGCATCGGGCGCGAACGCTTTAGGAAACGCGGCCTCGGCAATTTTTACATCGATCTGTAGCAGCGCGTCATAGCTGGCGGGGTCAAACGGATCTTCGGCGGGCACAACCTCGCGGCCAAACAGCCAAGACAGACGCCCCGCATCCAGATTGCCGCGCTCAAACGGCTCTTCGCCAAAATGCTCCCAGAGGGCTTTCATAAAGCCCTCATCCGCAGCGCGATCCACATTGGCACGGTCGCGAAAACGCTCGCGGCGCACGATTTTAGTCGCGCCGTCCTTATTGGCGCGGCGGATAACAAATTGATAATCGGTTGAGGGAAGACGGCCGGGGAAACCACGATGCTTGATCATGCTGCACCCCCAATCATAGCCGGTGCAGAACAGAAAAGGGCGGGCACGGCGCGAAACGCGCCAAACGCCCGCCCCCGGATATTACTTGTATTTACCAGTGTATACTGGCTCTTGGGAAACTGCTTGTTCAACGTAAACAGTTTCAGGCTCTTTTGGGCCACTGCAAGCTGCGATGAAAGCAACTGCGCAAAGCGCCAGAATTGTTTTAGTGCTCGTCGGCATCCTCTACTCCTAGTTTTTTGTGGGGACGGCAATGCGGACTGTGCCGGATCACGCGCCCAATGCAAGGTATCGGCCGCTTGGGTTCGGCCTAAGGAAACAATATCCTTTTGCGCGAACGAAATACATAGATGATTATTCAAGTTTTTAGCTTGTGGCATGGCTACATCACGCATCGGCATCAAGTCGCCCATCGCCCCCATATATAGTGTGTTCATCAGTAAACCTCCCATATGCAGGCACCGTCTTGAATGCTGTAGGCTTCGAAAAATTGGGTCGCATCGGGGTCGGCTTCGCCAAATGGCACAGCAACATCCGAAAACGACAGGATGATTTGGTCAGGCTTGTCGTCGTGTTGCTCAACCTGCGGCTTCACGAATGTGTCGCACAGAAAGAGCATATCTTTTGCCGCAGTTTCATAGTCAATCGTGCCACCGACGCGCGCAATTTGCGGCGCGGTAAAGCGAACCCGCAGCAATAAAGAGTCGCCCTCCTCCCAGAACACGTCTTGCAGACTGACGGATTGGCCCGAAGGTACCGCAAACATCGCGGCCCCCTCGGCAGAGGCTTGCCACACCCTCTCTGACGGCGCGCCCATCACGTCGCCCCTTTGCAAAATTTGGCACGGGCATTGCGGCAACCAGCCACAACCTGTGCGATATCATTAGTTAAGGGCATGAACGCTCCGCCTTTTAGGATTACAGCGGGATATTATCGTGCTTTTTCCAAGGATTTGAAAGCTTCTTACTGCGCAAACTTGCAAATGCCCGTGCAACCCGCCGCCGTGTCGATTGCGGCATGATCACTTCGTCGATGAACCCCTTTTCAGCGGCTACAAACGGGTTGGCAAAGCGGCTTTCATATTCCTTCGTGCGCTCGGCAATCTCTTCGGCGGTTTTGCCGCGATAGATGATTTCGGTCGCCCCTTTGGCCCCCATCACCGCGATTTCCGCCGTTGGCCAAGCATAGTTGAAGTCGCCGCGCAAATGCTTGGACGCCATCACGTCATAGGCACCACCATAGGCCTTGCGGGTGATCACAGTCACCTTTGGCACGGTCGCCTCGCCGTAAGCAAACAGCAGTTTCGCGCCATGCTTGATTACGCCGCCATATTCCTGGCTTGTGCCAGGAAGGAAGCCTGGCACATCGACCAAAGTCAGGATCGGAATTTCAAAGGCATCGCAGAACCGCACAAACCGCGCGGCCTTGCGACTGCTATCGATATCCAGACACCCTGCCAAAACCGTGGGCTGGTTTGCAACGACACCGACCGACTGCCCCTCAATCCGGATAAAGCCGGTGATGATATTCGCCGCAAACGCCGCTTGGATTTCAAAGAAATCGCCCTCATCCGCCAGCTTCAGGATCAATTCTTTCATGTCGTAGGGCTGGTTCGGGTTATCAGGGATCAATGTGTCAAGGCTGGCTTCAACCCGTGCCGGATCATCAAAGAACGGCCGTGTCGGCGCTTTTTCGCGGTTCGACAGCGGCAGAAAGTCGATCAGGCGGCGTGTCTCGGCCAGTGCCTCAACATCGTTCTCATAGGCCCCATCGGCCACACTTGATTTCTTGGTATGCGTGCTGGCACCGCCCAATTCCTCGGCGGTCACAACCTCATTCGTCACGGTCTTCACAACATCAGGGCCGGTCACGAACATGTAAGAGCTGTCTTTGACCATAAAGATAAAGTCGGTCATCGCTGGCGAATACACCGCGCCCCCTGCGCATGGCCCCATGATCAAGCTGATCTGTGGCACAACACCACTGGCCATGATATTGCGCTGAAACACCTCAGCATAACCGGCAAGGCTGGCCACGCCTTCCTGAATACGCGCACCACCGGAATCGTTGATGCCAATCACAGGTGCGCCATTTTGCATCGCCATATCCATGATTTTGCAAATCTTTTGCGCATGGGTCTCGGACAACGAGCCACCGAAAACCGTAAAATCTTGGCTAAAGACATAGATTTGACGGCCATTGACCGTGCCCCAGCCCGTCACCACACCATCGCCTGCGGGACGGTCTTTCTCCATCCCAAAATCGGTGCAACGGTGGGCCACGAACATATCAAACTCTTCAAAAGAGCCTTCATCCAGCAGCAGCTCTACCCGCTCACGCGCGGTCAACTTACCCTTGGCATGCTGCGCATCAATCCGCCGCGCGCCCCCGCCCTGCCGTGCCGCCGCGCGCCGATCTTCAAGCTCTGCCAAGATGTCTTTCATGCCGCTCTCCTTCAGATTTAAGGCGTAACTTAGCCAAGTCTTCTGTGTGAGCAAAGCAAAATCAAGAAAATTTGCAAACTTATTTGCGCATAAGAACTGTAAATTGCAAATTTGCGAACAAAGGACGTATCGCCAACTCTTTTTGTCGGTGTCGGACACATGAAATAATGAAATGCCAGCCGATTGAGACCCACTTCGCGTGTTTTGATGCCCTATTACAAGGTGATTGAAGCCCACTTTTGGGAGGGCTTTAAAAAAGCTATTTATATCAATGCACTAATGGAGCGCCGCAAATCTGGGTTTTCAGCTGTTCTCGCAACAGCAGCCCAACGTTGCGGCGCGCCCTCCATTGACCAAAAGCACCTTTCTCTGAATGCTCCTCCCATCTCGACTAGGGTTTGTCGTTCACGGCAGAACGCCCTGCAGGCCCCGGTCTCCCTTATCAACGCTATTCTCCTATCGTCCGCGCGGTGATCGGGTCCGGAAGCGTAAACCTGTCAGGAGCCGCAATGCCAAACCTCGCCTTCATCGACGCCAGATTTCCCGACCCGGCACTGACCAAAGATCAGATCGCAACAAGGCTGAAAGCGCACTTGCGCATTCTGATCGCGGCCCGGCATACCTTGAACGCAAATCGCACCCATCACGTGCCAAGTTGGTTGGACGAGAAAGAACGCATCACGCTGCCTTTGCATGAAAGACTGGTCATTGAACGGCGCGCCGAGCTGATAAGCCGCCGCCACTCTGCAGCAACCGGCCTTGCGCACCTAAAGGCGGAAGATGTGAAGAAGCTCGAAGTATTGCGCAACGGCGTTCGATTGGCACGGGTTGCGACAGAGCATCAGGCTGATGAGCTGGCGTCAGCCTTGCACGCCGAATTCCCATGGATGGGTCCAGCCACCGAGACCGTCTGGCATGCAATGCGCAGGTCTGTTCATTCTGGTGATAGGGGGTTTCGCCTGCCACCGATACTGCTCGACGGGCCACCCGGCATCGGCAAAAGCGTGTGGGCTCGCACATTGGGGGACCTCCTCACTGTGCCCACCACCGTCTATGAGGCGACGAACGAGAACGCGTCCTTCGGACTCGTCGGCAGCCAGCGCAGTTGGGGCACAGCCAGCCCTGGCCGCTTGATCAACACGATGTTAACCCAACGCGTTGGCAATCCCGTCATCGTTGTCGACGAAGTGGAAAAATGCGGCAGCGCTATGTCCTCAAATGGCCAGACCTATCGGCTCACAGATGCATTACTGCCTTTGCTTGAACCAGGCAGCGCCCAGCGTTGGTCTTGCCCCTATTTCGAGGTAAAGTTCGATATGAGCTATGTGATCTGGGTCCTGACCTCAAATGACTATCGCCGCCTGCCGGAACCCTTGCTCAGCCGCTGCCCGCCAATTCGCCTCAGTGCCCTGTCGCGCGACGATCTCGTCAGCTTTGCGCAGCGTGAAGGGGCGCGTAGAGGCCTTTTGGAAACCTCGATCGAAGCGATCACTGATGCTCTCAGCCAATTTGAACATCCGGGCCAGATTACGTCCGGCTGCGGCCAGAACGCCGCAACCATGTTTGGTCATACGACTTCGTTCAAGATCGCACCCATGACGGGCGCA